>CAZDYO010000178.1:0-5657 GCA_964509555.1 uncultured Acidimicrobiales bacterium | reverse complement strand
GGTGTCGGTTTCCGGTCGCGGTCAGGTGTCGGCCCGACCGGCGAGGCTGGTGTCGTCGGGCCGGTCGGCAATGATCTCGGCGTGGGCCGGGCCGTGGCCGGTGGAGGAACGTTGGTGGGACCCGGAGTCGTATCGCCGGGTCGCTCGGGTGCAGGTGCTCACCACCGACGGGCAGGCCCATCTGGTTGCACTCGAGGGAGGTGGATGGTGGATCACCTCCACTTGGGACTGAGGCGTGACAATCTGTCGGCGTGAACGAGGTCGCCCAGCAGCGTGATGAATGTGAGCGGTGGTTCGTCCGTCAGGGGCTCCCACACCTGATCGACCACTATTCGGCAACCGAGGATGTGTTCACCCGGGCCGCGCCGTTCCTTGCACTGGTGATGTTCTCGGAGGTGTTCCTGAGCTTCGGTGATCGCTGGCAGGGTTGGGCCCAGCTCGCGGCCTTCGTTGGCGGTTTGGGACTGATGGTCGGGGCGTTCGCGGCGGCCAACCACATCCGCAAGCGTCGTCACTTCCAGCTCCCCGACGACATCGGACTGATCGAACTGGCACTGTTCGTGGTGCTGCCGCTGGGGCCAACAGCGATAGGGGCCCAGGGCTCGGTGGTCGTGGGGGTCGTCTGGGTTGCGGCAGCCAACCTGGTCATCCTGGCGGCGTCCTTCTTGATCACCAGATGGGCTCTGATCCCCATGGTCATCTGGTCGCTGGCCCAGGTGTGGCGACGTCTGGGCGAGGTGTCGTCCCTGGCCATGAAGTCGCTGCCCACCATGGTGTTGTTCTCGGCGTTCATATTTCTCAATGCCGAGATGTGGCAGGTGGCCAACGATTTCACCCTGCCCTACTTCACGCTGGTGGTCGCCCTGATCGCATCCGTGGGTGGAACATTCGTGGCCGTGTCGGTGAGGCGCCTCACCCTCGATCTGGTCCGCTTCCCCAACTGGCGTGAGGTGGCCGAACTGGTGGCCGATTCGCCGGTGGCCGACATCGTGCCCGACGACCACCTGTCGCCTCCACCGGCCAACGCTCCCCTCGGTCGGGGGGCATCGTTCAACGTGGGGTTGCTGTTGTTCGTGTCGCAGGCGGTTCAGATCATGTTGGTGGCGATGGTCATCACCGTGTTCTACGTGGTCTTCGGGATGCTCACGGTCAGGGAGGCGACGCTGCTCCAGTGGACCACCGTCAGCGAGCTCACCACCGCCGCTGACTGGGCGGTGCGCATCCCGTTGTTCGGGTCGGAGATGTTGTTCAGTCGCGAGTTGGTGGTGGTGGCCGGGTTCATCGGGGTGATTTCGGGCCTGCAGTTCGCGGTGCAGCTGGTGACCGATGAGTCGTACCGGGCCGGGTTCGCCGCCGACATGGCCGATGAGGTGCGCGAGGCCTTGGCCGTTCGGGCCGTTTATCTGCGAAAGTTGGTCGACCCCCGGGGTTGAGGGCGAACATGTGTTCGTGTAGGTTCGATCCATGGGATGGAACAACCCCCAGGTTCCCTGGTCGGAGATCGAACGGCGCCTCTCCGACCGTCCCGCGGCCGGTCGCCCCACCGATATCTGGGCCGGCGACGGCGGCGACAGCCCGGCATGGTCCCGCAAACGTTCGGCCTACCAACCACCCCCGTCACTTGACCGGCGGACGGGTCGGGTTCCCTACGGCGAGCTTCACTGCCACTCCAACTTCTCGTTTCTCGACGGCGCCTCCCACCCGGAGGAATTGGTCGAGGAGGCGGTCAGGTTGGGGCTCGAAGCGCTGGCCCTCACCGACCACGACGGTTTCCACGGTGTGGTGCGTTTCGCCGAGGCTGCTCGTGCGGTCGGTCTGCCCACCGTCTTCGGAGCGGAGCTCACCGTGTCGCCACCGGGTTCGTCCGCCGGGGTCGAGGATGTCATCCGCCAGGGTCCGGCTGATCCCGGTGGCGACCACCTGTTGATCCTGGCTCGCGATCCACGCGGCTACGCATTGCTCGGCCGGGCGATCAGCGAAGGCCAGTTGGCAGGCGACAAAGGAGCGCCGCGCATCACCCGTGAGCGGCTGGTCGAGCTCGGAGGTTGCGGAACCGGTGATCATTGGCAGGTTCTCACCGGATGTCGGAAGGGGCCGGTGCCGAGGGCATTGGTCGACCATGGCCCGGCGGCGGCCGGTCGAGAGCTCGATCGTCTGGTATCGGATTTCGGTCGGGGCAACGTGGCTGTCGAATTGTGGGACCACGGCCTGCCCCTCGATTCGGTTCGCAACGACGGTCTGGCGGAGCTTGCCGCCCGTGCCGGTGTGGATGTGGTGGCCACCGCCAACGCCCACCACCACGACATGTCGCGTCGGCGTCTGGCTGCTGCGATGGCCGCGGTGAGGGCCCGCCGTAGTCTCGACGAGATCGATGGGTGGCTTCCCCCAGCGGGTATGCCGATGCGATCCGGCGACGAGCAGGCGAGGCGGTTCGCTCGCTATCCGGGGGTGGTCGAGCGGGCCGCGGCGGTTGGCCTTGAGTGTGCTTTCGATCTGTCGTTGGTGGCACCGTCCCTGCCGCCGTATCCCTGCCCCGACGGACTCAACGAGATGACCTTTCTGCGTCGTTTGGTCGACGAGGGGGGCGCTCGCCGCTACGGGGAGCGGGGCGCTGAGCGGGTGGAGGGGGCATGGGCCCAGATCGACCACGAATTGGAACTCATCGAGCAGCTCGGGTTTCCCGGTTACTTCCTGGTGGTGTGGGACATCGTCGAGTTCTGTCGGCGATCGGGCATCCTCTGCCAGGGTCGGGGTTCGGCGGCCAACTCGGCGGTCTGCTACGCGCTCGGTATCACCAACGCCGATGCGGTGTCTCTCAATCTGCTGTTCGAACGGTTCCTGTCTCCCGAACGCGACGGCCCACCCGACATCGACATCGACATCGAAAGCGGTCGCCGCGAGGAGGTGATCCAATACGTCTACGAACGCCATGGTCGTCACCACACCGCCCAGGTGGCCAACGTGATCACCTATCGGGCCAAATCGGCGATCCGGGACATGGCCAAGGCACTCGGCTACGCAACCGGGCAGCAGGATGCCTTTGCCAAGCAGGTCGATCGTTGGCACCACGTCTCCGACGGGGTGAAAGAGGCCGCTGCCGATTCCGGTGCCGAGCCCGGTCCGTCGATCCCGCTGCCGGTGCTCGAGTTGGCTGCCCAGATCGAACATTTCCCGCGGCATCTCGGCATCCATCCGGGCGGCATGGTCATGTGCGACCGACCGATCATCGAGGTGTGTCCGGTCGAGTGGGGTCGCATGCCCAACCGCAGCGTCCTTCAATGGGACAAGGAGGATTGTGCTGCGGCCGGGCTGGTCAAGTTCGACCTGCTGGGTCTGGGGATGCTCTCGATGCTCCATCACGCCATCGATCTGGTGGCCGAAGCCGAGGGCACCACGATCGACCTGGCTGACCTTCCCCAGGAGGACGAGGTCTACGAGATGTTGTGCCGGGCCGACACCATCGGCGTGTTCCAGATCGAATCACGGGCCCAGATGGCCACCCTGCCCAGGCTCAAACCCCGATGTTTCTACGACCTCGTGGTGGAGGTGGCGTTGATCAGGCCCGGGCCGATTCAGGGTGGTTCGGTCCACCCCTACATCCGCCGTCGCAACGGCCTCGAACCGGTCACCTATCTCCATCCGCTGCTTGAGAATTCTCTGGCCAAGACCCTCGGCGTGCCGTTGTTCCAGGAGCAGTTGATGCAGATGGCCATCGACGTGGCCGGTTTCAGCGCGGCCGATGCCGACCGGTTGCGTCAGGCCATGGGCTCGAAACGCAGCCGTGAACGCATGGATCAGCTGAAGGCACGCCTGTTCGAAGGCATGCGCGAGCGGGGCATAGCCGACGACATCGGTGAGCTGATCTGGGAGAAACTGGCCGCGTTCGCCAACTACGGGTTTCCCGAAAGTCACTCGGTGTCGTTTTCCTATCTGGTCTATGCGTCGGCTTGGATCAAACTTCGTCATCCCGCAGCCTTCTGCGCGGCGCTTCTCAACGCACAACCGATGGGGTTCTGGTCGCCCCACACCATCGTGGGTGATGCTCGTCGCCATGGGGTGGCGGTGCGCACCCCCGATCTCAACGCCTCGTCTCATGATGCAACCCTGGAGGCATGCCCCAACAGCACGAGCGGATGGGCGGTGAGGCTGGGGGTCGGATATGTGCGCGGGATCGGATCTGATCTGGCTGAGCAGATTTCATCCGGCAGGCCGTATTCATCGGTCGAGGATCTCCGTCGGCGGGTGCCGGGTTTGTCGCTGCCGGTGCTCGAGGCGTTGGCCACCGCGGGGGCTTTCGGGTGTTTCGGAATCGACCGCAGATCGGCCCTCTGGACCGCGGGTGCCATGTCGCAGGTCTCCGCAGATCGGCTGCCCGGCATTGTCACGGGGGTCGAGGCCCCCACTCTGCCCGGCATGTCCGATCAGGAGGTGTCGCATTCCGATCTGTGGGCCACCGGCGTGGCCCCGGACGGTCACCCCACCGTGTTTCTGCGTCCGGATCTGGATCGTCGGGGGGTGGTCACCGCGAGCGGGTTGGCCGAGGTGGAGCCCGGTTCCAGGGTGTTGGTCGGGGGAGTGGTCACCCATCGTCAGCGTCCGGCCACCGCCGGGGGCACCACCTTCATGAACCTCGAAGATGAGACCGGTCTGATCAACGTGGTGGTGTCGATGGGGTGTTGGAAGCGATACCGCAACGTGGCCAAAGGCACCCCGGCATTGTTGGTGAGGGGCCGGCTGGAGCGCAGCGAGGGGGTGATCAACGTGGTGGCCGACAAACTCGAGCCGCTGCCGGTTGTCGGGGCCGTTGCGTCGCGCGACTTTCGCTGACCCGGGTTTCCGGCCGATACTGCGCCATGCCCAAGCACGATCACCATGACCATGACCATGACCATGACCACGGCCATCGGATGAGCCAGGACGGCACCACTTGGCAGGCCATGCGGGCCTACCTGCCCCACTTGCGCAAATTCTGGAGCAACGATGTGAATGACGCCGTCGTCGATCTGGTTTCGCCCGCTGAGGGCGAGACCGTGCTCGACATCGGCGCCGGCATGGGAGCGGCGGCATTCAACGCCGCTCGCAGAGTGGGGCGAAAGGGCAGCGTGCTGGCCATCGAGCCCACACCGTTCATGCGCCGCATGTTGGCGATCCGACGCCGCGGCAACCGCGCCGGATCCCGGGTGATGCCGCTCGACGGCCGGGCCGAGCAACTCCCGGTCGGCACCGACATGGTTGCTGCCGCGTGGGCGGTCAACGTGCTCCACCATGTATCGGATCTCGACCGGTCGGTGATCGAGATCCGCCGTGTGCTGGCCCCCGGAGGGCGCGTGGTGCTGGTCGACGAGGATTTCGACGACCCGATTCACCCGAGTCATGAGGAGATGAAGAAGCGACACGGCGGCAAACATGGTGATCACGAACACCTCATGATCGAGATCGATGCCCTCGGTCGTTCATTCGAACAGGCCGGTTTTCGCGATGTGAACGCTCGATTCGATTCGGTTGCGGGCGTGCCGGTGAGGATGGTCACTGCCCATCTGCCAGGTCCCGCCGGCTGATGGAGGAGCCACGCCCACGAATCGACCGGTCGTGATCGGTGAGGATTCGGACGTGGTGCCTGAGTTTGGTTCATTCGCTGACTTCTACGCCGCCAACCG
>CAZDYO010000177.1:0-5712 GCA_964509555.1 uncultured Acidimicrobiales bacterium | reverse complement strand
AACCATCTTAATTGGTACCCTTCTATTATGGGCTGCCCCGGCTCAAGCCGTTTTACGACGAGGCTGAGATTCTCGTGAATCACCGCTATGCCCCCGACCGCACTCCGGAGGAGGCCGAGGCCCATGTGAGATCGGTGCTGGCCCCGGCTCTGGGGGAGCACGACCGCGTGGAACTGGTGGATGTGTCGCCGCCGGCCCGTCCGGGGCTCAACGATCCGCTCCTGGAGGCGCTGATCGAGCGCAATGGTCTCGAGGTGAGGGCCAAGCTGGGGTGGACGGATGTGGCGTTCTTCTCCGGGAGGGGGGTACCGGCATCGAACTTCGGGCCGGGCGACCCGACCATCGCCCACACCGCAGGCGAGTACCTCGAACGCCAATCGTTGGAATCGACCTTTGAGGCGCTGCGGGATCTGATCAGAGTTTGCGCATGACGGTGACCACCCGGCCGTAGATCCTGACCTCTTCGGGGTTGAACACCATGTCGGTGAGATTCTCGTTGGACGGCACCAGAACAATCGAACCGTTGCGGCGGCGGAATGTTTTGATGGTGGCCTCGTCGCCCGGGATGCCGGCGATGACAACATCGCCGTCGTTGGCGGTGTCCTGGCTGTGGCAGACCACGAAATCACCGTCGAAGATCCCCATGTCGATCATCGACTCACCCCGGACCCGCAGCATGAACAGCTCGCCTCCACCGGTGAGGTCGGCGGGCATCGGCACCAGTTCTTCGACGTTTTCGGAGGCCAGCACGTCGGTCCCGGCGGCCACATCGCCAACCAGCGGCACGTGGCGGACAGGGCCGCGGTCGACGCTCTCGCCGCTGGATGCGTCGTAGCGGACCTGAATGGCCCGGGGCTTGGATGGGTCGCGGATCAGGTAGCCGGCGTCGCGGAGGTTGTCGAGGTGGGACTTGACGGTGGCCGGAGACTTCAGGCCGACCGCCGTTCCGATCTCGCGAACCGACGGGGGATAGCCGTGGGTGCTCTGGTGATCGACGATCACATCGAGGATCTGACGCTGGCGGGTGGTGAGAGTGTCGGACATCTTGGGCCTCCGTGGCGGCCGCCGGTTGGGGCTTGACAGCGAACGAGTGTTCGTATTGAATTGCTGACGAACGATTGTTCGACGCACACATGTTCGCCAAACATTCGTTCGGAGTCAAGTACCCGGCCGATATTTCTCCGAGTGTCACACCCCCAGATCAGAATCGAACCATGACCGCATTGCTCGTTGCTCCCCAGGCAGACCCCATCCACACCGACCTCCCGGCCAGCCCTCGGTTGGCCCCGGAGGTCTATCGGGCCCGGCGCCTGGCCGTGCTGGCCGTCGCTTTCGCCGTCGCGGTCGGGGTCCTGGTCGGTGTCGCTTCGATCGGCAACCAGGCCGCCGCCAGTCGCGGGGCCGAACTCGACGCGTCGAATTCGATCACCATCACCGTGATGCCCGGCGACACCCTGTGGGGCATCGCCGAGAGGCTCGATCCCGGTTCCGACCCCCGCCCCCTGGTCCACGAGCTCACCGCTCTGGCCGGCAAGGGCGTTCTTCAGCCCGGTCAGGTCATCGTGATTCCCGACTCCCTGATCGGCTGATCAGCGCCGTAAGTAGCGGGCGAAGAGCATCGACTCATGTTCGAGAAGCCAGTCGAGATCGAAGTCGAGCGGATCCATCGGCGGACCCCCGTCCACGATGCGCTTCGAGGTGCCGGCGGTCACCTTCGGGGAGATCGACACACACAGCTCGTCGATCAGCCCGGATGCGGCGAATTGGGCATTGAAGCCGGGTCCCCCCTCGACCAGCACCACCCGGGCACCGCGTTGTCGAAGTTGGGCCAGGGCCGTGGCGGGAGTGGGTCGTGGTTCCGGCAACACCACCACCTCGGCCACCCGCTCGAGTTCCTCCACACGATCAGCCGGTGCCGACCCTCCGGTTATCACCAACGCTCGGGGGAGATCGTCGGGGCGTTCGGTGAACATGGGCAGGTCGGTCTCAAAGTCAAGCGAACCCGACACCACCGCCAGGCCCGGCGAGGGCGAGCGTCCGGCCGAGATCCGTGCCCGTCGGGCGGCATCGCCGGGCTGAGGTATGCGGTACCGTTCCGAGCGCGCCGTGCCGGAGGCCACCAGTATCCAGTCGCACGAGGCCCTCACAGCCCCGAACACCGCCTTGTCGCCCGGTCCGCCGAGGCCACCCGACAGCCCGTCGATGGCCGTCCCACCATCGATTCCGGAGATCATGTTGATCATCACCCAGGGCCGGTTCGGTGGTTCATGTCGCTCTGCTCGGGGATAGATGTCGAGCGGATCAACACCGTCGCTGGGGGCGGGCAGAAGCTGGCGCATTGGTCGACCATAGCCGTCGATGCGGGGTCCGGATCGCGCCGCGAAATCCACAACCCACCATCCACCGCGCGGGGGCGCGACTGTGGATACTCTGCGAAATATCCACTCAGAATCCACACCACATCCTCTTTTGGTCCACATGCACATAGTCGTATGGTTCACAACGTCGTGTCGGACAGGTCACTTGGATGGTGGTGGCGAATCGTCAATCTCGTGAGTCGACTCTTATGCCTTGGGGGCCCCGCACAATCAGCGTGTGGGGAAGCTGCACCGGTGGTGCTGCCCTCTGACCCGGGTCGGCCTGCCCGCACGACAAGTTCGAATATCAGATAAGGAGAGCCGATCCATGGCGATCGCGGCCCAAAACACAGGTATTGGCATCACTCGCCGTTTCACCCGTGAGGGGGTTCACCCATACGACGAGGTCGAATGGGAGACACGCGATTCACGTCTCACCGACTACCGCACCGGTGAGGTTGCTTTCGAGCAGCTCAATGTTGAGGTTCCCAAGAGTTGGTCGCAAAACGCCACCAACATCCTGGCCCAGAAGTATTTCCGTGGTTCCCTGGGTACCCCCGAGCGCGAGACCTCCCTGCGACAGGTGATCGACCGGGTTGTCAATCGCATCGTCGAGTGGGGCGACCGCGACGGTTACTTTGTCGATGCCGCCGAGTCGGCCACCTTCGCCGCTGAGCTCACCTATCTGCTGGTCCACCAACGGGCTGCCTTCAACTCGCCGGTGTGGTTCAACATCGGGGTGGAGGGCGTGCCCCAGCAGGCGTCGGCGTGTTTCATTCTGTCGGTCGACGACTCCATGGACTCGATCCTCAACTGGTATGCCGAAGAGGGTCGGATCTTCAAGGGCGGTAGCGGTGCCGGCGTCAACCTGAGCCGCATCAGGGCCTCGACCGAGCTGCTCAACGGCGGTGGCACCGCCAGCGGACCGGTCAGCTTCATGCGAGGTGCCGATGCCTCGGCCGGCACCATCAAGTCGGGCGGCAAGACCCGCAGGGCCGCCAAGATGGTGATTCTCGACGTCGACCATCCCGACATCGAGGAGTTCGTCTGGTGCAAGGCCCGTGAGGAGCGCAAGGCCCGGGCCCTCGAGGCAGCCGGCTTCGACATGTCGCTCGACGGTGTCGACATCCACTCGATCCAGTATCAAAACGCCAACAACTCGGTGAGGGTCACCGACGAATTCATGCAGGCCGTGGTCGACGATGCCGACTGGTCGCTCGTGGCCCGCGGCGACGGCCGACCCCAGCGCACCGTCAAGGCCCGGGAGCTTTTCCGCCAGATTGCCGATGCTTCTTGGCAGTGCGCCGACCCGGGTATCCAGTTCGACACCACCATCAACCGGTGGAACACCGCAGCCAACACCGGGCGCATCAACGGATCGAACCCGTGCAGCGAATACATGCACCTCGACAACTCCGCGTGCAACCTGGCCAGCCTCAATCTGCTGTCGTTTCTGGATGGTCCCGACTCCGAGGGCATCGACGGGTTCGATGTCGACGGTTTCTCCCACGCCGTCAATGTGATCTTCACCGCCCAGGAGATCCTCGTGGGCAACGCCGACTACCCCACCGAGTCGATTGGCGCCACCAGCCGGGCGTTCCGTCAGCTCGGCATCGGCTACGCCAACCTCGGCGCGATGCTGATGGCGCTCGGGTTGCCCTACGACTCCGACGGTGGTCGCGCCGTCGCTGCCGGCGTCACCGCGCTGATGACCGGTCAGGCATATCTCACCTCCACCAAGATCGCCGCGCGCATGGGCCCGTTCGCCGGATTCCACGAGAATCGCGAGCCGATGCTCAAGGTGCTCGACCAGCACCGCAGCGCCGCCGCCGCGATCGACGAGGATCTGGCCCCGACCCGCATCCTCGAGGCCGCTCAGCGGGCCTGGGACGAGACCTGCGAGCGTGCCGAGACCGACGGAGTGCGCAACTCCCAGGCTTCGGTGCTGGCTCCCACCGGCACCATCGGCCTGCTGATGGACTGCGACACCACCGGCATCGAACCCGATCTCGGGTTGGTCAAGTTCAAGAGACTCGTCGGTGGCGGCACCATGAGCATCGTCAACCAGACCATCCCCCGGGCCCTTCGTCACCTCGGATACTCCGACCGCGAAGCCGAAGCGATCCTCGACCACATCAGTGAACACCACACCGCGGTTGGTGCCCCCGGTCTGAAGGCCGAACACCTGGCGGTGTTCTCGTGTTCCCTCGGGCAGGACCCGATCCACTACCTCGGCCACATACGCATGATGGCCGCGGCTCAGCCGTTCCTGGCGGGTGCCATCTCCAAGACCGTCAACCTCCCCGAGGAAGCCACCATTGAAGAGATTGAGCTTCTGCTCATCGAGTCGTGGCGCCTCGGCCTCAAGGCAGTCGCTCTCTACCGCGACAATTGCAAGGTCGCCCAGCCGCTTTCCACCGGCGACGGGTCCGAAGAATCCGCCGATGGTGGTGAAACGGCCGCGGCAGCCACGAGGGTGGTGGAGCGGGTGGTCGAGAAGATCGTCCACGAACCCGTAAGACAGCGTCTCGAACGGTCCCGCGCCTCCCGTACCTTTGAGTTCCGGGTGGCCGACTGCAAGGGGTTCGTCACTGTCGGCGAATACTCCGACGGTCGTCCCGGTGAGATCTTCGTGAGGGTGTCAAAGCAGGGATCGACCCTCGCAGGCATCATGGATGCGTTCGCGATCTCGCTGAGCCACGGTCTCCAATACGGTGTTCCGCTCGAAGCGTTCGTCGAAGCATTCGTCGGCATGAGATTCGAGCCGGCCGGCATGACCGACGACCCCGAGATCCGCATCGCCAACTCGCTCATGGACTACCTCTTCCGCAAGCTGGCGGTGATGTACCTCGATCCCGACACCCGGGCATCCATGGGCATTCTCACCACCGATGAGCGCACCCAGCCCACCCTGCCTGGTGTCGTCGAACAGGTCACCCCGACGGTGCAGGGTGGCGACATCCCCCCAGACCCGCCGTCGGTGCCGTCGCCGTCAGAGCTGGTGGCCCAACTCGAGTTCGGTGCCGACACCGCCCCAGCGGAACCCGCTGCCCATGACCGCCCCAACACCGCGGTGAGTCGGTCGGAGCCCACCCCCTCGCCGGCACCGGTGCCACCACACAATCCGTCCTTGGTCAACGCCCCGTTCTGCATGACCTGCGGCGTGCCGATGCAGCGCTCAGGGGCGTGTTTCGTGTGCAGCAGTTGCGGCACGACTAGCGGCTGCAGCTAGCCAGGATCCATACTGCGGGGCATGTCTGAAGTCTCGCTCGAACCAAAGCCGGCCTCCACCCACACCCGTCGCCTCAACGAGGCGGCGGGTGCCGTTTTGGAGCTCGACGACCAGGGTGACCTG
>CAZDYO010000176.1:0-5720 GCA_964509555.1 uncultured Acidimicrobiales bacterium | reverse complement strand
GTCGTCGGCGGCTTCGCAGTCAACGTGCGCATCACCAGTGTTCACCGTCTCACCAACGACCTCGACACCGTGAGCCAAGATCAACCGTCACTCGTTGAGATACTTGTCGCTGAACCCGACGCCGATCGCCTCGACACCGCGAAGCTGCAACTCAACCAAGACGGCACCACCGTGCTGATCGACGTGATGGCAGACACGTCCGGCGTTCCGCTGCCGGCCGAGCCCAGCGAACGCGCCTTCGCTCTTGCTCGACGTATGGCGTTGGCCACCAGCGAGCGGATCGACCTCGCCGTCACGGAGAACGGCAGCATCGTCACTCAAGCGACCGCCCCGATCGCAACCACCGCGGCACTCATCGCTCTCAAGACCGTTGCCATCCCCAGACGATCAAGAAGCAACAGCCCCGAGAAGGTCGGATCAGACATACACGACGTCGTCCGCCTCACCCAGAGCTGCGACTTCGATGTTGTCGCTGACGCAATCGCAGAAGCAGGAGACGAACTACGCCGATGGGTCGGCGACACGCTGGTGAAGTGGTTCTCGCCAGACCACGACCTGCGCTACACCTACGCCCGGCTCCGCCGACTCGCCCGATCAATCGACGCCGAAACGATCACCGAGAACGACCTGACCGTCGTCGCAGATCTCGGCCAACTCATCCGCGACCGGCCAGCGAAGCCGAACTCTGAGAGTTGACCGACCCCGAACCGATCGATGTAACACACAGGTAACAGCACAACCGTAAACAGAAGGGGGCGAAGGGGACCGTCGGGGAGCACTGCCGCAGTCATAAATACCATCTGACCAGCTGAAATAGTAGAAACGGCTGGTCGCGGTACCGCTGGCTAAAACAGTCCAGTCATGCTCATAACCCGAAGGTCGCAGGTTCAAATCCTGCCCCCGCCACCACCCGAAAGGCCCGGAATTCCAACGAATTCCGGGCCTTTATCGTTGTCTGGGGAGTGCCGTCCGGGGGCGGGATCTCACACGGATCCAACCGTCTCGGGGCTGAGATCCGCCTGATTTCGGGTAGCGATGGGTGACCTTTGGGTTGGGTGCCCGATGGTTGCGTGTGTGGTTGCGATTGGCGGTTGGGCAGCATCTTGCGCAGTGTCGGTGGGGTCGTCCACCATTGGCCGGCTCGGCCATGGTCTCGATGGTGTTCGTCGCCGGTGCGCGGGATACTCAGCGCGACTTCGGACGACCGTGGCGGAACCCTTGGGTCGGTGCCGGACCTGCTTGCTATTGGGCTGTGGCCGACGGCGCGGATGGCCAGGGCTTGTTCGTTCACGTGGGCGATGGTTGACAATCTCCGCGGGGGGAAGCAAGGTGTGACAGAGATCCGGCCATGGTGGAAAGGCCTTCGGATGCGATTTCGATCTATCGCCGGGCTACTAGCCCTCATCCTCGCTGTGAGCGTGTTGTCTCCGGCCGCGGTGGGCGCGGACCCGTTCGGCGGGGAGGCGGGCGGATATCCGTGGCGGGCCGACAGCGATGATCACTGGTACTGCTTCTATTCGAACTTGACCGGCTCCGCACAGACCCCTTACCGCGACGCGATGGCCTACCTCGATTCGGCGACGGATATGTATGACGTGTACACGCCGACATGCGGCACGTCGACCGACGTCATGTACTTGGAAAATCCCAATCTCAGCGCGTACGGCATCGCTCTCTGCGTTCGGTTGGTGTCAGGCTCATCGGTGGTGTGTGATGCCTATTGGGTCGCGACAAATCAGTCGCTGATCACGTCGGATGTGCTCAGTTTGCAGGCGATCCCCGTCTCGGTTGCGCCCGTGAGTGTTCATATAGGCAAGACGATCCGTCACGAGACCGGCCACACGGCGGGGTTGACCCACAGCCCGACGACGGTGTCGGCGATGCGAAGCGGAATCCTGCCCGACTATGGGGCTTACAACTTCGTTTGGTGGTTGTACGAACCTCATCACATCAACGACCACATCAATCCGACGTATTGACCGGACGCGGCCGTCCCCGGCGAAATCACAAGGAGGCGAGGACCGACATGATCCCTGAATCCGACATCCGGTGCGTTGCAGCTGTGTATCGATCGAGCGCGCTCCCGCGCCGCCGACTACCGATTCGGACGCGGTGGTGGAAGCTAGCGTCGGTTGTTGTCGTGTCTGCGGTGGTGGCCGCGGCATGCGGCGAGAACGCTACGACGACGATTTCGTCAGGCGCCGCGGCGAGCTCAGCGCCGACCCGAACGACCGCGTCGACGTCGACCACGACGATCGTCGCCGAGAAACCGTGTAGTGCGAAGGCGTCGCCGGTCGCGCTCGCGCGAATCGCGGAACCGCTGCGCAACTCACCGATGGACGCCATCATCGACGCGCCGGTCGCTGGGGCGGACCGGCTGCCGGACTCTTCGACGGTCGACCTCGGCACCGTGGTTGGGGCCCGGGCGGTGGTGAGCGCGCCGTTCAACATCATCCCGCTCGACAATGGCGGGTCCACCAACGAGTTCGCCGGTAACGCAGCGTTCTGGTCCGGCGTCGCTATGGATGTGAGGGTCGGGTCGACGCGTCTCGTCGTCAACGTGCCGTTGATCGCGGGCGGGGCAGACGTTCTCGCCGCGATGGCTTCGCTCGTACCCGAGATCGACGGGCCCTCCCTCGCGGGTGCATGCGCGGCGGTCATCGTCCATGCAGGCGATCCGTCAGGCGGCGACGCGCAACTGCTCGCCATCGCGACCGACCCAGCGGCACCCCCGCTGCCGGTGTCGGCCCGCTACGCCGCCGCATTGGAATCGGTCAAGACGATCTCCAATTTGACGAACTGAGAGTTGTTCGTGGACGCGTCCGCTCCGGCCGACCGCCACCCTTCCGCCTCAACATCTCCCGGGACAAACTCAGTGGTTGATCATCCACCGGTAGCGACGCTGGGTCTGATGAGTCATCGTCATTTTCGAGTCGAGCCGGGTGGTGGCCATGAACCCTCCCAGAGTCAGTTTTCTGCGTCGCGGCCCAGCGAGTGATCGCTGATCGTTCCGAGTTCGTTCTGGACAAGGATTCGCAGGCCGCGTGGGAGGCTGTCAATCAGCGTCCGGCCAGGGATCTGCCGGGGTTGCGGGCGCTGATGGATCGTCCTTCGCCCTTCATCGACGAGTGACCCGCCTATACCTGTCGCCCCGTCTACTCGGACCCGGTCACGTGCTCGACGGATTCGAGTGCCGCTCGGTCGAGCAGAGCGAGTGGCTTCGACATCATGCCCGCCAAGCGAACGCATCGGGCATAGCACGGGTGCACGTGGTTACCGAAGAGGCCACATCGACTGTTGTCGCTTACTACGCGTGGGCCATGTCGACCATAACCATTCCTGAAGCACCGGCTCGTATGCGTCGTGGGGCGGGCCGCTACCCGCAACCGGTCGCGTTGCTCGCCAGGCTCGGAGTCTCGATCAATCACGAAGGCCGGGGTCTGGGTGCCGGCTTGCTTCGAGATGTGATCACACGCACAGCCGATCTCGGCGCCGAGTTCGAACAGTCACCCACCGATCCACTCCAGCTGGTGCTATTCATGAAAGACATCCACAAGACCCTCCGCGGGTCCGGATCGAGCATGAGAGAGCCATCGGCTCGTTGGGGCTGGTGGTGTCAGCCGATGCCGAGTTCGCGGCGCAATTCGGCCACGTCGTATGTGAAGGCTTGAAAGCCGTTAGGTGTTCCGGGGGTGTCGCGGGTGTCGAAATCGGCGAGTAGGCGTTCGAGTTGTTCGCGTCGGGTGGGATCGGCGGCGGCTTGGCGGGGGGTGAGGCCGTCGAGGGCGGGGATGTGCTCGTCGAGCCACTTTGCCTGGGCCTGCCTGGTGAGCTCACCGCGGAGCGCGTCCATGGCGTGGTCCGGGTTGGTGTCGTCGCCGAGGCCGGCGAGCACGGTGTCGATGGCGTCGCGGTCGAACATCTCGTCGGCCAGTCCGGGGCTGTGCACGATGCGGGGTGGCCGGGCGAGCGCACCGGCCCAGGCGCACAGAGCGATCGGGTCGCCGTCGTCGCAGAGGTCGAGCACGGTGGTCTCCTGACCTGTGCGTACGGGGAAGACGCCGCCGATGATCTGGTTGGTGGCGCCGTCGGGTACGACGCGTGCGCAGTACCGTTCGCCGATTTCGATCTGGGTGCTGGCTGCGCGTTCTCGGACCTCGGCAACTTCGCCGGTGGCGAGGTCTCGCAACGTCATCGCGACGCCGGGTTCGACGGCGACGACTTCGTGCACGCTGCGATCAGTGGTCTGCCAGGCAGCGGCGAGGAGCTGTTCGTCTTCGGGCAGTAGTTCGCCTCGTTCGTGCAGGAACAGCCCGAACAGGCCGCCTTCGTGAAGGGCGGCGTCGAACACGATCGGATCCGCGGCCGCGGCATCGAGCAGATCGGCCAGGGTGTCATCGTCGAGACCTGCCAGATCCCACGGTCGGGCGTCGGGGTCGCCGGTGACCCGCGCCGAGATGAGGTCGGTGATGCTGTGTCGTACATCCCCAGTGCTGTGTTCGAGCCACAGGGAGGCTTTGCGGCACAGCCAGCCGACACGGTCGGGAAGAGCCCGTAGTTCCTTGGCGGTCTGGTGGCAGTGCTTGAACTTGCGTCCCGACCCGCACCAACACGGATCGTTGCGTCCCAGCCTCGGCCCTCGGGACTCAGGGGCGAGAAACGGTTCGATCGTGCGTGCGGCGTCGGGGATGTCGGTGAGGGTGCGCCACCAGCGCATCGCTCCGGACGCGTCGCCTCGATCGAAGCGATACCAGCCCAGACGTTCGACGACGGGACCGAGCCGGGGTTGTGCCTCTCCGGCTTTCTTGAGGTGTGCTTCCGCGGTTTCGGGGGCGCCGCAGCGTTCGTGAAGCACGCACGCCAGATACTGCGCGACCGCTGTCTCTCGTGAACGGCGGGCAACGGTGGTAGCCCGCTCCACCAGGTCGAACAGCCGTCCCGGTGAGTCGGTGTAGCCGCGTTCGAACTCGTCGGACATGTCAAGGTGATGTCCGAACAGCACGTCGGCGAGCACGTCGAGAGTCTCGGGTTCTGCGCATTCGTCGAGCACCGCTCGGACCTCGTCGGCGGTTGCGTCGGGGTCGTCGAGGACCTCGACGGCACGCCCGAGAACGAGTCGCCAATGCGCCTCGGGGACGACCTCACACACGGCCGTAAACCGGCGATACGCGAGGTCGCGACGCCACACGTTCTCGGTGTGCGCCACGCGTCCGGCGCGGTGTTCGAGACCGGCCGCCGCGCACAGCTCATCGAGCGGTAGCTGCGCAGAGGTGAACAGGCCCGGGTGGTGAAACAGCAACGACCACGCCAACTCGCTGCCACCGACCGGTAGCCCGGGCTCTTCGGACAACTCGTCGTAGGCGGCCCGCACCAACCCGGCGACCGCATCAGACAGGACCGGCGCGTCGGCGACCTTTTCGATGGTCACGGTCGCCTCGACCACCTCCCCGTCCATGCCGTCGTTGTCGAGGCTGACGGTGAATCCCAGCAGGTCCCCCGGTTCGAAACGGTCGAGCCATCCATCCGGGCCCCGCCACGCGAGATGGTGCACATCGGCCGAGAACTGGTCCAGTTCGGTCCCGTCGGTCAACCTGACAGTGTCGATACGGGCCAGTGCCCCCAAATCAAACGCGACACTCAACAAACCTAGCTGGGCTTCGGTCTCGTTGAACCGATGGGTGAACGTCGCCCCGGCGACCAGGTCGGGAACCACCACGGTC
>CAZDYO010000175.1:0-5761 GCA_964509555.1 uncultured Acidimicrobiales bacterium | reverse complement strand
CCCGTGGCGCTCGAGGGCCTTGCGTGTGCGGACGCTCATCGGTTGGCCGGGCAGCACGTGGGTTCCACCGCTGGCGACCAGATAGGGCGAGTCGGAGCCGAGCAGGTCTCTCATCATCGTGGCGGCCATCACTGATCGGGCAGCATTGCCGGTGCAAAGAAAGAGGATCATCGGCCGCCGGTCGGAGGGGTCGACGGGCAGGCGCCGCTTTCCCCGCAGCAGCTCTGTCAAGGGGTTGGACCTCGGCATGGGTCAGGCCCCACCCTCCGCCCGCATGGCTCTCTCCATGTCGGTGAAGTCGACCCTCACGAACATGGCCTCGGCCTCCGCCGACACCGACGATCCAACGCGGCAATCGGCACGCATCACCAGAGTGCGGGACCGTTCATCGTGGACCCATGCCCGAAACTCGAGATCTCTCCCCAACGGGGTCGGCTTGCGGTAGCGCACGGTCAGTCGACCGGTGACACCCCCGGATCGCTCCGAGAGGCGCTGACCAGCACCCAGGATCTCATCGAACAGCCCGGCCACGACGCCGCCGTGGACAGTGTGGGGTGGACCCTCCCTCAGCCGGTCCAGACACACCCGTCCGATCATTGCCGGCTCACCGCTGTCGTTTGACCCGAGTGAGAGTCGCATCGGGGGAGCCATCGCGTTGAGCGAACCGCTGAACGGGGACAGGTCCCGATTCCTTGTCTTGACGCTGTCGAGAGCGCCCGGTTGCTCGTACCACCGGAGCCGACGAATGCCGCCGGTCTCCAGAGCCGCTCTCGCCTGCCGCAATTGCAGGAGCACTTCCTCTCTCGTGTCGGGATCGGCCTCGAATCTGTGGAGGGACGCCGCCAGCGAACGGATCTCGGCTGCGAGGGCGACCGACGTGGGAGTGGTACTCATGACCCGGAGCGTAGGCCTTCAGTCACGGCCGAATGACGTTAGTCGATGTATCGACGGTACCGTTTTGGGTCGGCGTCGATCACAATCGCTGCCCAACGCTAAATCCCCCGAGAGAGACAGTCGATCGATGAACATGCGTTTCCGGATTGCGACGGCGGTTCTCGCTGCGACCATGGTCGCCGTTCCGTCGTCCCCCGCGTCAGCCGGAGGGGTCAGCGGGTTCGGAGACGTGTCCGATTCGGTGTTCTACACCGAAGCGGTGGCATGGCTTGTCGACAACGGCATCACCACCGGGATCGAGCCGGGCTGTTTCGGCCCCTCCGACAACGTCACCCGTGGTCAGGTGGCAACCTTCCTCTACCGACTCGACAACGCTCTGGGCCACAATCCGGTTCCCGGGGTCAACCCTTTCGTCGACGTCGAAGCCGCCTATCAGCAGCAGCCGGTCGGTTGGCTCCACGCGTCCGGCATAACCACCGGCACCTCAGCCACCACCTTCGAACCGGACGCCCCCATAACGCGAGGCGACTTCGCCACCTTGCTGTGGAGATACGCCGGTCGTCCGGAGGCCGGCTCGCCACACCCCTTTGCCGATGTCACCACCGGATATCAGCAGACCCCCATCTCGTGGATGTTCGCGACCGGCATCACCACCGGCACCACGCCGACCACGTTCTCCCCAGATCAGCCCGTCACCCGTGCCGAGGCCGCCACCTTCCTGTTCCGTTTCGCGGCCCCGGCCTCGGTGACCCCTCCCGGCTCCGCCACCAGCTGCACCCGTTCGGTCAGGGAAGCACTCATCGACGGCGGCCTCACCACGGGCGAGGCCCTGTGCGTGGCCCCTCATCTGTTGTCGTTCTCGGTCGACTACCTCATCGATGTCGTGGAGGGACGGGCACTTCCGTCCACCGCCCTGATCGACGCGGTCGCCGCCATCTCCAACAGCGGCTGCCTCAGCCAGGCCCGGATCGCAGAGTTGATTCAGCGCTACTTCTGACGTGGGTCATGTGGTCCACCCGAAGGTGGTCCACCCAGCCTTCGGTTCTGGTTGACACGCGACTCACAACCCGATGGTGTCGGCGACCGAGCTCCGATGGCGGCCGGCGTCACCCCAGGCCGCTGAGAGCGCCCAACCTCTCTTCAACCAGATCTGCAGGTCGTATTCGATGGTGTAGCCGATCGCTCCGTGGCACTGGAGCGAGGCGCGGCAGGCCGCGTCGACCGCATCCGACGCCATGGCCTTGGCCATGGACACGTCCCGACTCCGATCGGCCGGGGTGACGGACTCCGGGGACGCAACCGACCATGCCGCCCGGTACACCAGCGGGGCCGCGAACTCGACACCGATCCTCACGTTGGCGAGGTGGTGTTTCACCGCCTGATAGCTGCCCACCGGCTTGCCGAACTGGTGACGTTGCGACACGTATTCGACGGTCGCGTCGAGCAACCTCCGCGACACGCCCAGGCACTGGGCAGCGGCGGAAAGCGTCGCCCTGTCGTTGGCCATCCCGGCCGATGCCGCATCGAGCGGCGTGGCGTCGGCCGTATCGAACTCGACGGCGGACAACCGCCGGGAAGCGTCGATCGACGGCTGATCGATGAGTGTGGCCGCGTCGGAGGGCACGGCCCACAGCCGGCCGGCCTGCTCGATCACCAGCAGGTCGGCGACCTCGGCCGACACGATGTATGGACCGCCCGCCCCCAACCCAATGGTGCAGGTGATCCCACCCGAAGCGGCCGCTGCCGCGAGATGCTCGGCTCCGCCCTCCACCAAGGCGGGCACGGCCACCGCGGCGTGTTCCCCAAGCGGCTCCGGAAGCCCCGCGTATCCGGCCTCCTCGAGGACCCTCACCATGTCGATCTCGTTCATCCCGAGGCCGCCCGTCTCCTCGGGGGCCAGCATCGCCAGGACACCCAGGTCGCCCAGGCTGGACCACAAGCCAGGAATGCGGCCATCATCTGACGCAAGCCCGACACGAATGTCCGACGGGGAGCACCGCTTGGAGAGCAGGTCGCGGATCGTGTCGCGGAACATGTCCTGCTCTTCGGTGAAACTGAACCTCACGGTGTCACCTTCTCGGAAGGCCGAGCACCCGCTCGGCGATGATGTTGCGCTGAATCTCGTTGGTACCCGCGTAGATGGGGCCCGACAATGCGAAGACGTAACCGTCGAGCCAAACGGAGGCATCGACACAATCGGGGGCCTCTCCCGTGAGTTCGGCCCGGTCGCCGAGCAGTCGCATCGCGGTGGCATGAAGTTCAAGGTCGAGTTCCGACCAGAAGACCTTCATCAGGCTGGCCTCCGATCCCATCTCGGCACCATCCATGAGCCTTGAGGCGGTGTGGTAGGTCTGCCATCGATAGGCCTCGGCCCTGATCCACGCGTCGGTGACCTGGTCGCGCAGACGCGGGTCGATTCCCTGCCCACCGGCACCGAGCCGCCGGGCGAGATCGGTGAGCCTGCGGGCCGCGGCCATGAATCGCCCCGGACTGCGGAGATTGAGTCCCCGTTCCGATCCGGCCGCCGCCATGGCCACCGCCCAACCCTGTCCGACCTCGCCGAGGACGTTGTCAGCCGACACGCGGCAGTCGTCGAAGAAGATCTCCGCGAACCCGGGTTCGCCATCGAGACGCTCGACCGGTCGGCGATCGAGCCCCGGCGAGTCGGCCGGCACGAGAATGTAGGTGAGACCGCGATGACGCTCGGCCTCGGGATCGGTTCTCACGATGCAGAAGATCCAATCGGCCCACGCCCCCCTTGAGCACCATGTCTTCTGACCGTTGATCACCCAGTGGTCGCCGTCGAGCACGGCCCGGGTCCTGATGCCGGCCAAATCGCTGCCGGCCTCGGGCTCCGACCACCCCTGGGCCCAGATGTCGGCCCCTGACGCCATCCGGGGCAGGAAGCGGTCCTGTTGCTCCTTTGTGCCGAAGTTGAAGATGGTGGGGGCCAGGAGGCTGATGCCGTTGGCACTGACCCGACCCGGGACGCCGGCCAGCCAATACTCCTCCTCGAAGATGAGCCATTCCATGAGGTCGCAGTCGCGTCCGCCGTATTCGACCGGCCACGCCGGCACCGACCAGCCGTTGTCGAACAACAGGCGTTCCCATTCGCGGTGCTGTTCAAAACCTTCCGGCGTGTCCATCGAGGCGATCGGACTCGCCGGCTTGTGGTCGGCCAGCCATCGGCGGCACTCGTCGCGGAACTCTTGGTAACGAGGGGTGAGGGTGAGATCGATCACCGGAACTCTCCCTTGCGAACATCGTTTGGATCGAACACCTCTCGTATGAGGCGCAGGTCCTCCGAATCTGGAACGCGGCTGGGTGGGGGATCATCGGGAATGCTGATCTCGAATGGTGTGGCCTCGAGCACCTCGCCGATGTCGACCCCGGGGTGGATCGAACGAAGCCGCATCGAATGGTCGGGTGTGTCGAAGTCGTAAGTCCCGAGATTGGTGACGACCCGTCGGATCTCGAAGAACCTTGCCGACTCACCGAGTTGCGCCGCCTTGTCATAGCCCGGCCCAGACACCACATCCACTGAGGGCGAGAATGACCGGGCCTGATTCGGCACCCAGTAGGTTGTGGCGTGGTTGATCAGGTTTCCGGGTGCTCCCCGCAGCCCCAGGAGTTGGGCCTTCGGCTTGCGGTAGGGGCCGATGGCCGCGAAGTTCTGGTTGCCCCACCGATCGATCTGGCTGGCGCCCATCACCACATGGCGTTTGCCCGACCACACCTGATCGAATATCGACCGGAAGGGCATGTAGGCCTCAACGGGGAACTCTGTCGGGTCGCCCCCGAGCGGCAGGTTGCCGGCCACGGCGTAGGCAATGGTGTCGGTGAGCATGAGGTCCGGTTCGAACGTGGCCCGCGCCAGTCGTCCGGCGATCACCGGAACGGCGCCCATCGGGTTGCACAACACCTCGCCATCACCGCGGAACGCGTCGGCGATCGCGGTGATGCAGATCTCGTCGAGTGTCGCCGGATCGGTCATCGTTCGCCTCCCCGGGCGATCTCCGCGGCGCGCTCCTCGAGCTTGGCCCGGTAGGCCTCGTGGGATTCGAGTTCGAGCCAATCACGGCTGAACTCGAACCAGGCATCAGGGTCTTTCGCGGTGGCCGCGTACTCCCGCTGGAATTTCTCGTCTCGGCCGTAGTCGGGGGGGCATTCGGTGAAATGGGCCCCCATGGGCGCTTCCACCACACCGTCGACGTGGATGCGCGGGATGCGAATGGTGTGGACGCTGCCCTCGGTGAGGAATTGCTCGGTGGGCACGATTCTCTCGGCCGACATGAAGGTGAGCTTTCCGGCCATGGCGAAAAGGTCGTCGAAGTAGAGGTCGGGTCCGAGAAACTGCCCGTTGCCTCTGGCGTCGGCACGGTTCATGTGGATCAGGGCCACATCCATCTCAAGAGCCGGTATGGCCACCAGTTCCTCGTGGTCGCCGTAGGGCGACACGACGGTCCGCAGATCGGGGTTCTCGCTGAGCATGGCCGAACCAAGGCCGGCCCGGGTCGGGTAGAACGGCACCCGATGGGCTGCGGCCATCAGCCCGAGGTAGAAGGCCCCCTCGTCGAGTTCCGAGAACTCGATGCTTGCGGCTTGGCGGGCGGCCCGGAAGTGCGGTTCGAGCGGAATCGAGTCGAGTGACACGAATCCGTAGGTGACCTTGCGTACCTTTCCCGCGGCGCACAGGAGGCCCACGTCGGGACCGCCGTAGCTCACGATGTGGAGATCGTCGACGTCGCTTCGAAGGATGGCCCTCACCAGCGACATCGGTTTGCGTCGCGATCCCCAGCCCCCTATGCCCACGGTCATTCCGCTGCGGATCTCGGCCACGACCTGGTCGTCGGTCATCACCTTGTGG
>CAZDYO010000174.1:0-5768 GCA_964509555.1 uncultured Acidimicrobiales bacterium | reverse complement strand
GCCACGGCTTGCCTGCCGCCTCTGCGAGAGTCGAAAGGCAGCATCGTGGCCGTCACCACGGCCGCCACCCGCCGTTTCCCGGTACGCGACGGCTTATCCGCCATTCCGAAGGCCGCCGTGGAGGCCGCCATGAAGGGCATTGCCGCGGAGGAGGGCCGATTCGGTGTGAGGGCCAACACGGTGGGTCCGGGAATGCTCACGGACGGAATGGCGAAACGCCTCATGGCCAGCGGTGACCTTGATGAGCGGGCGCTCGTCGCGGCCCGGGCCAACATTCCACTGCGCATGTTCGGCACTGCCGAGGACATCGCGGAAGCGGTCTGCTTCTTGGCCTCCGAACGGGCGAGTTTCGTCACCGGGCAGAATCTCGACGTCGACGGTGGGTTCACCGTCTAGCCGGCGTCGGCAATCCACAGCAGGTAGGACCACCAATGTTGACCCCGTTCGACGATCATCCGATTCATCAGACTCCATCACCGATTGTGCAGCCGGCGAGTTCGGACCCCAACCAGTACGACCGCTACTTCTTCAATGGTCACGATCCGGCCGGTCAGTTGTTCTTCGCGGCCGCAATGGGCCACTATCCGAATCGGGGGGTGGTCGACGCCGCTTTCTGCGTGGTTCACGACGGGGTGCAGCATTCGGTCTTCGCCTCGGGGTTGATCAGCCCGGAGAGAGCCACACGGGTCGGGCCGTTGCGGGTTGAGGTCGTCGAGGGGCTTCGAACCCTGCGTGTCGTGGTCGAGCCGAACGACGCCGGAGTGGTGGCGGATCTCACATTCACGGCGCGAACGGCTGCGGTTCAGGAGCCACGTCAGACCATCTCCCGTGGCAACAGAATGATGATGGACTACACCCGTCTCACGCAGTGGGGGGCCTGGTCGGGATCTGTTGGCTACGACGATGTGACACTCAATGTCGATCCGGGCATCGTGAGGGGCACCCGTGACCGGTCGTGGGGCATTCGAGCCGTGGGGGAACAGACGGCCACGAACTTCCCGGCCTCGGTACCGCAGGTGTTCTGGTTGTGGGCCCCGCTGCATTTCGACGATGTCTGCACCCACATGGCGGTGTTTGAGCACTCCGACGGTGAACGATGGTTCGAGTCGGCACTCGTCGTGCCTGTTCTCGCCGCCCCCGATTCGCCCACATGGGGGATGGACTCGCCGGCCGATGAGGCAGATTCGTTCAGCTACCGGATCGAGTGGGAGCCCGGCACCCGGGAGATGCAGACGGCGTCGCTGCGGTTGGGTTCCGGAAGCCGGCAGGAGCTCATCGAGCTTGAGAAGGTGCTCACGTTTCGCATGAGAGGGGTCGGCTACTTCCATCCAGAATGGAAACACGGATTGAACCACGGAACTCTCGAGGTCGGCGGCGAGCGGCTGGTCCTCGACGAGGTCGATCCCGGCGATCCGGCGTCAATCCACATCCAGACCGTGGTGAGGGCGACCTGGGGAGATCGAATCGGCACGGGAATTCTCGAACAGCTGGCCTTCGGTGATCACGAGCCCACCGGACTCAAGGGAATCCTCGACGGCTGGTCGGGCTGAAACCCCGAGCCGATCCATCAGCCCAAACGTTGGGAGGGGTCGGTGCCGTGGAAGGTGTGCGTGGGCCGTTCATCATCACGCGACCCGAGGACACATGATGCGAGTTTGGATTGATCACGACGAGTGCGCCGGCGTCGGCGTGTGCGTGGATGCATGCCCCGAGGTGTTCATCCTCGCATCCGATGGCTTGGCTTATGTGATTCAGGGAGGTCAGATCATGGGTCGCAACGAGGCCGCGGTTGTCGACGACTCTCTTGGCGACTCGATCATGGATGCCGCCGAGGACTGTCCCCAGGATTGCATCTACATCGAGGCCTGATCACCCGCCCGGTGGATGGGCGTCGCGGGGTCGGCTCTTGCTACGGTCGGCGTTCGAGCCACAGGGGGAATCGTGTATCCAGGAGCACACGCAGCCGAGCGACCTGATCATCCAGCCATTGTCATGGCCGGGTCGGGCAGAGTGATCACCTACTCACAACTCAACGAAGCCGCCAACCGGCTTTCGCACGTATTCCACGACTTGGGTCTTCGCCCCGGAGACCATGTTGCATTTTGTCTCGAGAACCACCCCAGGTTTCTCGAGATCTGCTGGGGAGCCCACTACGCGGGGTTGATCTACACGGCGATCAGTAGCCGTCTCACCACCGATGAGATGGAATACATCATCGGAAACTGTGAGGCCCGGGCGTTCATCACGTCGCCCTACAAGGCCGACCAGGCCGCTGAACTGCGCGATCTCATGCCGGGGGTCGAACTTCGCCTGATGGTCGACGATCCGATCGACGGGTACGACAGCTACGACGATGTGGTGGCATCGGCTTCGTCCGATCCGCTTCCCGACCGGGTTGCAGGCGCAGACATGCTTTACAGCTCCGGCACAACCGGACGCCCAAAGGGCGTCAACACCAACGTGGCGTTGGAGCCGCTCGAGACCGCAGGCAGCGGTGTCTCCACGTTGTCGGTGCTGTTCGGGTTCACGGACAAGTCGGTCTATCTGTCACCGGCGCCGCTCTACCACGCAGCCCCACTCCGGTTCTGCATGGCCGCGCAGATCATCGGCGGAACGGTCATCGTGATGGAGCGCTTCGACCCCGAGGAGTACCTGCGTCTGATCGAGAAGTACCAGGTCACCCAGACCCAGGTCGTTCCCACGATGTTCGTACGCATGTTGAAGCTGCCGAAGGGAACGCGCGAGAAGTACGACGTGTCCTCGATACAAGCAGTGATCCATGCCGCGGCGCCGTGCCCGGTGGAGGTCAAACGCCAGATGATCGAGTGGTGGGGGCCCGTACTGCATGAGTACTACGCCGGCACGGAGGGCAACGGGTTCGTCTATTGCAACAGTGAGCAGTGGCTGGCCCACCCGGGCACTGTCGGTCAAGCGGTTCTTGGTGTCGTCCACATCGTCGACGACGACGGAAACGAGCTCGGAGCC
Source organism: uncultured Acidimicrobiales bacterium (assembly GCA_964509555.1). Taxonomy (GTDB): domain Bacteria; phylum Actinomycetota; class Acidimicrobiia; order Acidimicrobiales; family Aldehydirespiratoraceae; genus SZUA-87. Next base: position 2,783 of record CAZDYO010000174.1, on the reverse strand, counting down.
GGAGAAGAGGGCACTGTTTACTTTGATGGTGCCGGCACTTTCGAGTACCACGGTGACCCGGAGAAAACCGCGGCATCAAGGTTGCCCAACGGATGGTCGACCCTCGGTGATGTCGGCCGACTCGACGACGATGGGTTCCTGTATCTCACCGACCGCAAGGCATACATGATCATTTCCGGGGGCGTGAACATCTATCCGCAGGAGGCGGAGAATGTCCTCACCATGCACCCGGAGGTGATAGACGTCGCTGTCATCGGTGTGCCCAATGACGACTTCGGCGAGGAGGTCAAGGCAGTTGTGCAACCAGTGGCCATGCCGACCGACGATGAAGCCGCCCGTCGTCTGGAGCGCGAGCTGATCGCGTACTGCCGGGAACAACTGGCCGATGTGAAGTGCCCGCGCACCGTCGATTTCCGAGCCGAACTGCCCCGTCATCCCACCGGGAAGCTCTACAAGAGGCTCCTCAAGGACGAATATTGGGGCGAGTCCAGCCGGCGCATATGAGCGGTGCTCGGATTGTTGTGACATCGGATTTGAAAAAACTGGTCTGATTGGCTCAAATCCCGCGCTGATCGCGCCGATGGTTGCAGCAGAACGTTCCGACCCTTCCTGTCCAGCGAGGTGCGTTCTGTGCTCGACACCCCCGGAGGCGCTCACCTTCGGGGGTGTCACTTTTCCGCCGAGGATCACCCCGGCGACGCCTGCCGGAGTGACTTTGGTAGTTGCAGGCTGGGTCTGGCTACCCGTTCGACTCAGGACCTTTCCGGCCGCGTCCGTTGCCGCATGTGGACGAGTCCACGGAGATCGAGCACATGGATACGAACAATCACCTGGATGGGATCAAGCGAGCCGGGTCGGGGGTGTCGGGGCCGGTTCAGCGACGGCGCAGAGCCGTGCGTGTCTTCGCGGTGGTCGCGGTGATGGGCCTGGCCTCCGGCCTTCTGTACATAAACTCTGTGAATCGGGACCAGCCAGGTGCTTCGGCCCTGACCGGAGATCTGCGAATTGCGGACGACAGTGCCTCCACGGTGGCGGGCCGATCGGTGAGGATTGCCATCGCGGAGAATGACAACGGTGAGCCGGATGCGTCCACGTACGCAGTGGCCATCCCTCCGGAACACGGAACGTTGGGCGCTTTCGACCCCGTGTCGGGAACGATCGAGTACACACCGGATGTCGGCTATGAAGGTGAGGATTCATTCGTCTACACCGTCGATGAGATCCCGGGCCCACTGTTTCGCACGGACCTGCTGTCGACCGGTTCGGCTGACGCGGGCGTGTCTGATCCGGTCTGGTCGGTGTCGGCCGACTTCGGACGCGAGGTCAGCATTCCGGCCACGGTGAGGGGCGGTGGCTGGGTGTGCGAATCCAGCGGGGATCACGGTGGTGATGGTTCGGATGGTGATCACAGCGATGATGGTGGTGACGGTTCGGATGGTGACCACAGCGATGATGGTGACCACAGCGATGATGGTGACCACGGCGATGATGGTGATAACGCCGATGCGTGCGGGCGCGGGTCGGACGAGGACCATGGGAGCGACGAATCCGTGGTGTTCTCGGGGTCATTCCAGATAGCAGATCAATGGCAGGCCGATCATCTCGGGGTCGCGTTCGACCTTCACTCGGAAGGGAAGATCAAGGAGATCCGAGTCAACGGCGAAAAGATCAAGTTCGAAAGGATCGACGAAGAGAACTGCGACGACTGCGACGTTCGGTTCAACCTGTCGGCATCCGATTCTGAGCATGGTTCCTTGTTCCACACGGGGTCCAACATTCTCCAGGTGAAGGTCGAGTCCAAGAGCGGATCCGCGGTTCTCAAGGTCGCACCGGGTGAGAGCTCTGACGCTGATGCTGACGGGGTCAACGACGACAGGGATCGATGCCCCGGATCGCCCGAGGATGTCCTGGTCAACTCGGCGGGGTGTCGACGTGAGCAGGCCCTGGTCACCCTCATGATTGCGACCCCGGAACCGGTCGCGACCACCACGAACGGATCTGCGGCCGTGGAAGGCACCGGCGCCACCTCAACTTCGACGTCCACGTCGGTTCCGGTTGTGTCGACTTCGACCTCGACGTCCACTTCGACTTCGACGTCCACCTCGACATCCACGTCCACGTCGACATCTACTTCCACTTCGACGTCCACCTCGACATCCACGTCCACGTCGACATCTACTTCGACTTCGACGTCCACGTCGGTTCCGGTTGTGTCGACTTCGACGACGCTTCCTCCGGTGATCGCCGTTGGCTCGAGCGCGGCGGGTCGGCCCGGACTTGTTCCCGCGCAGGTGAGAAAGCTCCGTGGAACGCATCCCGGTGTCGGATCATCCATCACCGAGATCTTCAGCGGCAGTGACAGCTTCGGTCTGCCGGCAATCCCGGGGGGGCCGCAGGTTGAGTGTCTCCAGGACCTGTCGGCGGGTGTGTACGTGGACGACAGCCAAGGCGTTCTGCCTTGTTCGGTGCCCCACCGGGATCCCCTGGGGCAGGACGGCACCTGGGTCGTGTATGACGGGTGGCTCAAGGTCCCCAGCGGTGTCAGCAAGGTTGATCTCGTGGCCACCAACCAGGGGAGCGACGGTGTTTACCGAGGAAGCTTCCAATCAGTCTGGTTCTCGTCATCAACGGACAAATCGACGCTCAGCGAGGCCGGGTCGACATGGAGCAGCGATGGGCGCCCGTCTTCGGTCACGTTCAGACTCGTCCTGCCGGCATCAAGGTGTGCCGCGCCCACCGCATTCCCGTTCCGGATGTACTGGTACGACAACGGCTGGGATGGC
>CAZDYO010000173.1:0-5779 GCA_964509555.1 uncultured Acidimicrobiales bacterium | reverse complement strand
ATACTCCGTCGTCGGCGCCGATGCGTGTGCCCGCGTGGAACACGGTGCAACCGGTGGCCGCCGCCTCGGTGAGACCGTGTATCGGAACCGAGGCCGAACCGGTGCCGGGGTATCCGGCCGACGCCATCACCACGGTGACCGCCGCGTCGCTGGACCATCGCAGATCGACACCGTCGAGCGATCCGACCGCGCACGCCTCAAAGATGTCGAGGGGATCCGATTCGAGCAGCGGCAGCACCACTTGGGTCTCAGGGTCGCCAAACCGGCAGTTGAACTCGATCACCCTGGGTCCGTCGTCGGTGAGCATCAGGCCCGCGTAAAGCACCCCGCGGTACGGCCGTCCCTCGGAGGCCAGGCCCGCGATCGTGGGACCGATGACGGTGCGTTCTATCTCGGCCATCACCGACTCGTCGACCACCGGGGACGGCACGAACGCCCCCATGCCGCCGGTGTTGGGGCCCTGGTCACCCGCCAGCAGGCGCTTGTGGTCCTGGGCGGCCGGCATCAACGACCATCGGTGTCCGTCACAGAACGCCAGCACCGAGATCTCGGCGCCTCGAAGTCGTTCCTCGAGCAGCAATTCGACACCGGCATCACCAAAGCGTCCGTCGACCAGAATTGCCCGAATGGCCTCGGCAGCCTCGTCGAAGGTCTCGGCCACTATCACACCCTTGCCGGCAGCGAGACCGCTCGCCTTCACCACCGGTGGCTCACCGAACTCGTTCAACGCGCCCAGCGCCGACGCTTCGTCGGTATGTGTCGAAGCCCGCCCCGTGGGTATGCGGTGGCGACCCAGGAACTCCTTGCAGTGGGACTTTGATCCCTCCAGCCGGGCCCCGGCCGCCGAAGGCCCGAACGCCGGTATTCCAACGGCGAGGAGGGCATCGACGGCACCGGCAACCAGCGGACCCTCTGGTCCGACTATCACCAGATCCGCGGCAGACCGCTGGGCGGTGGCAACGATCGCGGCGGTGTCAGAGATGTCGAGGGGGATGTTTTCGCAGCCCGGTTCCACAGCGGTTCCGGCGTTTCCCGGCCCCACCAGAACGCGGCCCACCCTCCCCGAACGCGACAGCCTCCACGCGATGGCATGCTCGCGGCCTCCGCCACCCACCACCAGCACGGTGGCTCCCGACCGGATGGTCACCTCAGTCCCCCCACACCTGGGCGAACTGTTCCTTGGGGCTGAGCCGCAGTTGCACGAAACGCTCCGAGTCGAAGGGATAGTCGCCGGTGAAACAGGCGTTGCAGTAGCCCTCGTCGGTCTCGAGTGCCCGCATCAGGGCATCGATCGACAGGAAGGCCAACGAATCGGCACCGATGTGTTGGCGAATCTCATCCACGCTCCGGTTGCCGGCGATGAGGTCTTCGCGAGATGCCATGTCGACGCCCATGTAGCACGGGTCGGTGATGGCCGGGCAGGCCACCCGCACATGAACCTCGGATGCTCCGGCCTCGCGCAGCATCGACACCAGCGGCCCACTGGTTGTGCCCCGAACGATCGAGTCGTCGACCATCACCACTCTCCGGCCAACCAGGTTGTCTCCGAGAGGATTGAATTTCATGGCCACACCGGCGTCGCGCAGACGCTGGGTGGGTTCGATGAAGGTGCGGCCCACATACCTGTTCTTGATCAGACCCTCGGTGTAGGGAATACCGGATTCCTGCGCGAAGCCGACAGCATGTGGTGTGCCAGAGTCGGGCACCGGCACCACCAGATCGGCTTCGACGGGTGATTCCCGGGCCAACTCGCGGCCGAGGCGCTGACGTGTCGAGTGGACCAGGTTTCCGCCATGGATGCTGTCGGGGCGTGAGAAGTAGATCTGTTCGAACGTGCAGAACGCCCGTTTGCGGGGTACGGCACCCTGCTCGACCCGGACCCCATCCGCGGACAGCTTCACGATCTCGCCCGGTTCGACCTCTCGAACGAGCTTGGCCCCGATGGTCGAGAAGGCGCAGGTCTCCGACACCAGAACATGACCACCGTCGATCTCCCCGATGACCAACGGGCGAAGACCCCACGGGTCGCGCACGCCGTAGACCGCATCGCGGGTGAGGATGGTGAGGGCGAACGCCCCCTCGGCCCGGCTCATCAACACTTTGATCCGGCTCAGCCAGTCTCCGCCGGCACCGGCCAGGATGTGGACCATCACCTCGGTGTCGGACGACGTTTGGAGTCCGATGCCACGCTCGAGAAGTTCACGTCTGAGCTGCGGGGCGTTGACCAGATTGCCGTTGTGAGCCAGACCCAACGGACCATCGATGGTCTCGATCACCTGTGGCTGGGCGTTGCGGAGCCCGGAACCGCCGGTGGTCGAGTAGCGGGTGTGGCCGATGGCCAGATCGCCGGTGAGGATGGACAGGTTGTCTTCGTTGAAGACGCTGCTGACCAGACCCTGGCCCTTGTGGATGTTGGCGATGCCGTTGTCGGAGGTGGCGATGCCAGCCGCTTCCTGACCACGGTGTTGTAGCGCGTGGAGGGCGAAGAACGTGAGCCGGGCCGCGTCCTTTCCGGGTGCGTGGATTCCGAATACCCCACATTCCTCACGGGGGTGGTCATCGATCACTTCGGCGGACCGGCCCATCGCGGTCACCGTTCCAGCTCAATTCGGCGAATCTTGTCGGCCTTGGCCCGGCGGAAGTCTTGAAGGGCCCGGCCCAGCTCCGGATTGGTGCCAGCCAGAATCGCCACCGCGAACAGGCCGGCATTGGTGGCGCCGGCGTCGCCAATGGCCATGGTGGCCACCGGTATTCCACCGGGCATCTGCACGATCGACAGCAACGAATCGATGCCGTTGAGGGCCTTGCTCTGAATCGGCACCCCGATGACCGGGACCGTGGTGTAGGCGGCAACCACCCCGGCCAGGTGAGCGGCGCCGCCGGCCCCGGCGATGAGCACCCGCAGCCCACGGTCTTCGGCGCCTGAGGCGTACTCCGAGATCAGATCCGGCGTGCGGTGCGCCGACGCCACCCGATACTCGTGGGGCACATCGAAATCGGTGAGGATGTCGGAGGCCCGGCGCATGGTGGGCCAGTCGGAGTCGCTGCCCATCACGATGCCGACGAGTGGGTTTTCAGATGGCATTTCGGATCGCTCTCTCGATGCGGGGGGCGGCCGGATACTCGGCGGGCACGAACGCCGTGCCGGTGAGCATCTCATACGCCCGGGTGTACACGCCTGATGCCAGAATCGACAACGACCGTGACAGAGGCGGAGGGTCGCCTTCTCCGGTGTATCCGTCGGCGGCGTACGCCAGGCGCACGACCTCCTTGTCGAGGTTCTCGGGTTCGTGTCCGGCGGCGATCAGATCCCGTGCCGACGCTGCCCTCCAGTAGCGCGAGGAGTCCGGGGTGTGGACCTCATCGATGATCGTGAGGTTGCCGTCGTCGTCGATACCGAACTCGTATTTCGTGTCGACGAGGATCAAGCCACGGTCGGCTGCGATCTCGCGGCCCCGGCCGAAGATGTCGAGCGCCGCGGTTCGTATCCGGTGCCACAGGTCGGCTTCGACCAGGCCGCTGGCGACAATGTCGGCCTCTGTGATCGGTGCGTCGTGGGCGCCGTGATCGGCCTTCGTGGTCGGGGTGATGATCGGGGTGGGCAGGGGATCATTCTTGGACATGCCGTCGGGAAAGTCGATGCCGTAGATGGTGCGTTCACCGGCCGCGTATCGGGTCCACAGCGCCGTGGACGTCGTACCGGTGAGCCGGGCCCTCACCACCACCTCCACCGGCACTGTGTTGCACTTTCGACCGATGGTGACGTTGGGGTCGATCACCGACTCGATGTGGGAGGGCACGATGTCGGATATCTGCTCGAACCACCAGGCAGCCAACTGATTGAGTACCTGGCCCCGGTAGGGAACCGTGCCCAGCACCTGATCGAAAGCCGAGATGCGATCGGTGGCCACCAGCACGAGGCGGTCACCGAGATCGATGATGTCGCGCACCTTGCCGTGGGTGACCGGACCGACATCGTCGAGCGCCCCGGCCGGGAGCCCGTCGAATGGTGCTTCGAGAGCCGGAGATGGGTCGATGGTCATCGGGCAGCCTCCACGAATGCCTTGAACAAGGGTAGGCCCGAGCCTCCGGGGGGTCCCGACGGCCGTTGCCAATCAAAGATGTGGTCTTCGGGATGGGGCATCATTCCGACCACGGCGCCGGTGGCATCGCAAATGCCGGCTATGTCGGCGTGTGAGCCGTTCGGGTTGGCCGGATGCACCCCGTTGGCAGGTCCGGTGGGCTTGATGGGTACTGCGCCGGCATCGAGGTACCTGAACGCAACGAGGCCAGCGTCGGACATCGCTTCGATCACACCGGGGTCGGCAGCCACGAACCGCCCCTCCCCGTGGGCCACCGGGCATCGCACAGTCAGACCCGACACCTCCCCAAGCCATCCGCTCCTGCATGACGGCTCGACACTGAGGGTCACCCAACGGCATTCGAATCGGCCGTTGGAATTGTGGGTGAGGGTGATGCCGCGCCCCTCGGGGCGGGCGGGACCCGACAGCAGCCCCGATTTGACCAATGCCTGGAAGCCGTTGCAGATCCCGAGTATCGGCTGGCCCTTGCGCACGGCCGAGGCCAATTCGTCGCCGAACCATGTTCGCAGCTCGAGAGCCAGCCGCGCTCCGGCACCCAGCGAGTCGCCGTAGCTGAAGCCTCCGGGCAGCAGGATCGCGGCGTGATCGGCCCACTTCACGTGGCCGGCCCGAAGCGAGTTGATGTGGACGATGCGCGGGTCCCCACCGGCAAGCTCCACCGCCTGTGCGGCCTCGAGATCACGATTGGTTCCCGAAGCGTGGGGGATCAGGACAGGAGGGCGGGTCAGCATTGTGATCGCCCCGTGAACGCATCCACCAGATCGTCGAGCGGCAACTCGACGGATGTGTCCACCGCCTGCAGCCGCACCGACGACCCTTCGTCGACGGTGCCGATGAGACGGGCCCGATCTACGAGAATCGCGGCCAACGATTGCCGGTTGGCAGGGGCCGCGGTGAGAACCAGCCGCCCCGGGCTCTCATTGGTCAGCACCGACAGCGCGTCTCCGGAGTCGGTCGGCGCTTCCACCGTGAAACCGTGGCGGCTGCCGATCGCCATCTCGGCGATGCTCACCGCCAGGCCGCCTTCGCTGCAGTCGTGGGCGGAGGTGACCAAACCATCGATGATCGCTCGGTGAACGGCCCGGTATCGGGGCAGAGGGTCGCTCACCGGGGCGGGCACGACGGTGGCCCCGAGTTGGAGCATCTCGTTGACCAGAGAACCACCCAGGTGATCGGACTGCTCCCCCACCAGCCACACATCGTCGCCAACGCCACACCCCGCCGAGGTGATGGCCCGGTTCAGATCCGGAATGAGCCCGAGTGCCGAAATCAGCAGCGTGCCCGGAATTGCCTGGCCGTCGAACTCGTTGAACAGGCTGTCCTTGCCCGAGATGAAAGGCATCCGGTAGGACCTGGCCCCGTCGACACAACCCTGGACCGCCCGGACCAGACCACCGAGCCGATCGGGTTTGGTGGGGTCACCCCAACAGAAGTTGTCGAGCAGCGCCACCCGGTCGGGGTCGCCACCCACGGCCACGAGATTGCGGACCGCTTCGTCGATCGCGAACAGAGCCATGGCATGGGGATCCAGGAGGCCGACCCTGGGGCAGATGCCGTTGGACACTACAGCCGCCATCTGGTGGGCCGAGGTGCCCAGGGGTTTGATCACGGCAGCGTCGGATGGTCCGTCGGCGTAGGGGCCCACCAAGGGCCTCACGACCGTGCCCCCACCGACT
>CAZDYO010000172.1:0-5788 GCA_964509555.1 uncultured Acidimicrobiales bacterium | reverse complement strand
CACCCCGATGAAAACATCGGCACCAACCAACACTTCGCGAAGCGTGCCGGCCTTGCGGTCGACGTTGGTGTGTTCGGCAAACCATTCCTTGGCGAAATTGAGCCGATCCCGACCGCTGTGTATCGCACCCAGACGGTCGCATCCGACGATCTCGCCGACCCCGGCGTCGAGGAGAATCTTGCCGATGGCCATGCCCGCGGCGCCCATCCCCGATATGACCACCGACAGGTCCGACATCTGCTTGTCGATGACCCGCAGTGAGTTGATCAGCGCAGCCAGGCACACCACCGCGGTGCCGTGCTGATCATCGTGGAACACCGGAATGTCGAGGGCCGCCTTGAGGCGCTCCTCGATCTCGAATGCCGCCGGTGCGGCGATGTCCTCGAGGTTGATACCGCCGAACGTGGGCGCCACACGCATCACGGTCTCGATCACCTCTTCGGGATCGGATGTGTCGAGGCACAGCGGGAACGCATCGACCCCGGCGAACTCCTTGAACAGCAGAGCCTTTCCCTCCATGACCGGCATGGCCCCCAGTGGACCAATGTCGCCCAGGCCCAGCACGGCGGTGCCGTCGCTGACTATCGCCACCGTGTTTCTGCGAATCGTGTAGTCGTGTGAGAGCGCCGGATTGTCGTGAATGGCCATGCACACCCGGGCGACACCCGGGGTGTAGGCCATGGCCAGATCATCGGAATCGGCCACGGAACAGAGGGAGTTGACCTCGATCTTGCCGCCTTCGTGAAGGCGAAAGGTGCGGTCCCACCACTCAACGACGGTTACGCCCGGCACGCGACCGACCGCTTCGGCCACGGCCTGCGCGTGCTCTTCGTCGCGGCAGTTGACATCGATTGCCCGCACCACAGTGGGTCCCTTGGCTTCGAAACCGGGTATTGCTGCGATGTTGCCACCGGCCTGGCCCACGGCCACGGCGAAGCGGCCCAAGGTGCCCGGCACGTTGTCGAGTGCAACCTTGATGGTGATCGAATATGCGGCTGTGGGTGCGTTCTTCACGTCGCGACGATACCCAGACAAGCGGCAAGCACCGGCATCGGACCTGTCGGGCGTCAGTCTGCGAACCCGAACCCCAGATCGGCGGCCCGGGCCAGTGCCACGAACGGAATTCCCTGCTCCGCCGCCAGCGCCTCACAGGTGCCACCGCGATCCACGACCGCCAGTGCCAAAATCGGTTCGGCACCCAGTTCTCGCACCACCGCTGCAGCATCGAGAAGTGAGGATCCCCGGGTGACCGTGTCCTCGGTGATCACCACCTTGTCACCGGGTTCCAGCGCTCCGGCAAGTCGACCGGTGACCCCATGGCCCTTCGACTCCTTGCGTATCGAGAACGACCTCAGCCTGCGCCCCCGGGTGGCGGCAACGGCGGCGATCCCGAACGCCACGGGATCGGCACCCATGGTGAGGCCGCCGATGGCAGTGGCCTCCGAGGGGATCAACCCGAGGGCGGCATCCGCGATCGCCAATATCCCCTCGGGACGACAGATCGTCTGTTTCGAATCAACGAACCAGCGACTCTTGCGACCCGATTTCAGGACGAAATCGCCCTCTCTCACCGAATACTCGATCAAGTGCTGAATCAGACTCGTGGATGCCATGGCTCGACAATACCGTCCAATACCGAACCCGGTAATCACATTGAGTGACAACCGCCACATGCGACAGGTATTTGGACGCTATATCCAAGCGTCACGATTTGCTCTATGATCACGGCTGATCGGCGGCTCTCACAATCAATCCGAAACATGACCCATATGGGGACAAGACACAAGGAGAGTCAGGATGTCACCAGCAAAGGGAAGAGAACTGTCGCCTGAACACAAAGCGGCCATGGCCGACGGGCGTCGTCAGAGCCGAATTGTGTCCAAGTATCTGGAAGCTCTCGAGTCTCACAAACCGAGGCGCGGTAGAAGGCGCACCAAGGAATCAATGGCCGCCAAGTTGGCAAGCATCGAGTCGCAGATTGATGCGGCCTCGCCCATCAAGCGACTCGAGTTGGTTCAGGAGCGCATCGATATCGAAAAGGCGCTGGCCAGTGCCGACGAGTCGTTCGACATCACCGAACTCGAACAGAACTTCGTGGAAGTCGCAGCTGCATACGGGCGAAGCAAGGGGATCTCATACTCGGCATGGCGCGAGATAGGGGTGGCCCCCGGAGTCCTCAAGCAGGCCGGAATCACCCGCCGATCCTGATCGATGCGACTGCGTTCAGCGCCGCGGGTCAGACCCTGACCTGCGCCGCTGCCGCGGCCGCTTCGGGGTGACGGTCGATGTGGAGTTTGGCCCGGCCCACCACTGAGGCGACCTGACGATCGGCTGTGCCCGCGAAATCCAGCGGTTGTGAAAGCATGTGGTCGAGTTCGCCTCTGTTGAGCGGAATTCGATCGTCGTTGGCTATCCGAGCCAGGAAGTCGCCCTCGCCTCGTCCGTCGCGGCGATCCAACACCGCGGCCACCGCGTGGAGCTTCACGAGCTCGTGGGCCTCCTCGCGGCCCAGCCCGGCCTCGACCGCTGCAGCAAGAATCCGCGTTGTGGCCAGGAACGGCAGGTCCCGAGCCAGCTCAGCCGACACCATCGCGTTGAAGACCCCGAGGTCCTCGAACACTCCCATCGCCGTTTGCAACAACCCCTCCGCAGCCATGAATGCGTCGGGAAGCATCACCCTCCTCACCACGGAGCAGCTCACGTCGCCCTCATTCCATTGCCGCCCGGCCAGGCCCGACGCCATCACCAAATGACCGTCGAGAACGGTGCGAAGAGCGGCGACCCTCTCAGCCGACCGGGCATTCATCTTGTGGGGCATGGCTGATGAACCGACCTGGCCCGGCCTGAACCCCTCGGTGACCAGCTCATTTCCAGCCATCAATCTGATGGTGGTGGCCCCACTCGACGGACCGCACACCACCTGAACCAAGGCGGACACCACATCGAAATCGAGCGACCTGGGATAGATCTGGCCGACACTCTCGAGGAGGTTCTCAAAGCCGAGGTGATTGGCTATCGAACGCTCGAATCTGTCGACCGCCTCGGGTGATCCGAGTAGGTCGAGCTGATCCAATCTGGTTCCGACGGGACCCTTGATTCCCCTCAGGGGATATCTCTCGATGAGCTGCTCAAGGCGCACGATGCCACCCATGATCTCCTCGGCGACATCGGCAAAGCGCTTGCCGAGCGTCGTGGCCTGGGCAGCGACATTGTGGGTGCGGGCCACCATCACCACCCCGACATTGTCTTCGGCAAGCGACACGACTCTTGCCAGAACCGCTACCAGGCGATCCCGCACAAGCCGCAGCGAGTCGCGGACCTGCATCTGTTCGACATTTTCCGTGAGATCTCTCGAGGTCATCCCGCGGTGAATCTGCTGATGACCGGCCAGTTCACAGAACTCGTCGATACGAGCCTTCACGTCGTGACGGGTGATTGCCTCACGCCGCGCCATCGACTCGAGATCAACCGAGTCGACCACAGCCTCGTAATCCGCGATCACCTGATCGGGGATGTCGACCCCGAGTTCCGCCTGGGCACGCATGACCGCGATCCACAGACGGCGTTCAAGCACAACCTTGTGTCGGGGCGACCATATGGCGGTCATCGCCTCACTGGCGTACCTCTGTGACAAGACGTTGGGGATCGGGCCGTTCATCTGTCGCTCCATCGCGGTGTCCGGTCGTCGCGCCGGGAAATCTTGGTCTTTCGGCCCATCAAGGGACGAAGGCGCGCAACCGACATTGTGGAGGCACCAACAGGGAGTCGAAGTTGAAACGCCAGTTGACCGGCAGATGTCGGATCCACAGTTTCGAATCTGCCACCGCCATCTGCAGGCGTTGCGGTTGTGAGTTCTGCGGCGACTGCGTGGTCAGGCCATTCGGGGCCTCGAAGCCACTCTGCAAGGATTGCGCGATGATCATCTCCGGTGTGAGATCCACTGCTGCCCGCACGGCCATGCCCACACGCGAGTTGCGGGCCCGGGTGCGGGCATTCGGGAAGAACCCGGCACCCGTCCAAGCGGTATCCGGGCTGACCGAGCATGCGAACGTGCCTCCGGAACCCTTGCCGGCCCCGACCGGCGAGCCTGCCGCCGGGGTGGCACCGCCGATTGACTGGAGCCGTCCCTTCGGTTGAAACCATCGGCTCAGGCGGCCCTATCGAGGAACTGGCCACGGCCGGGTCCGACCCCCACGAGACGAATGGGAACTCCGATCCGGTCCTCGAGAAACTCGATGTAGTCAGCTGCGGCCGAAGGCAGTTCGGTGTGGTCGGTGATACCGCTTATGTCGGTCTTCCATCCCGGCAACTCCTCGTAGATCGGCTTCACCTTGTGGAACACGCTTTGGTGGTAGGGGACGTATTCGTATCGCTCCCCATCAGCTTCGTAGGCCACGCAGACCTTGATCGAGTCGAGTCCGTCGAGAATATCGAGCTTGGTGAGCGCGATCTCAGTGAGCGAGTTGAGCCGGGCGGCCTGTCGCAACATCACGAGATCGAGCCATCCGGTGCGTCGTCGACGGCCGGTGTTGACGCCGTACTCGTGGCCCACATCGACGAGGTAATCGCCGATGTCGTCGCTGAGTTCGGTGGGGAAGGGACCTGAGCCGACCCTGGTCACATAGGCCTTGGCTATTCCGATAACCCGGGATATGTGTCGGGGACCGACGCCCGATCCGACACACGCCCCACCTGCGACCGGATTGCTCGATGTGACGAATGGGTAGGTGCCATGGTCGAGATCGAGAAATGTGGCTTGTGCCCCCTCGAACAAGACCTCACTGCCGGCCTCGAGCCTCTCGTGAATCAGAGAGACGGTGTCGGCTATGTAACCCGATATTCGAGGCGCGCACTCATCCAGGTATTGAGAGGCGACCGAGTCGACATCGATCGGAAGTCGGTTGAAGACCTTGGTGAGCACCTTGTTGTGGTGGTCCAGAGCCACGTCGAGTTTCTTGCGGAAGATCTTCGGATCGAGGAGATCCTGAACCCTGATCCCGGTTCGCATCGCCTTGTCTGCATAGGTGGGCCCAATACCCCGCTTGGTGGTGCCAAGCTTCGCGGCCCCAAGGTGGCGTTCGTGGAGAGCGTCGAGTTCCTGGTGATAGGGCATGATCAGGTGGGCATTACCCGACACCTTCAGTCGGCTGCAGTCGACGCCCTTTGATGTGAGCGTGTCTATCTCGGCGAGCAGCACACGCGGGTCGACCACCACTCCATTCCCTATCACAGGCGTGGTGTGTTCATAGAGAACACCACTGGGCACCAACTGGAGAGCGAACTTCTCGCCGTCGACCACCAGGGTGTGGCCGGCATTGTGGCCCCCCTGATAGCGGACCACCATGTCCATGTCTCGTGCTACAAGGTCGGTGAACTTGCCCTTGCCCTCATCGCCCCATTGGGTACCTACGACTACGGTCGCCGGCACGGCGCTCTCCTCTCGAGGATTTGCGTTACCGCGGAAGGTTAGCGGGTGATCCCGGAGTGTGGAACTCCATATCCCGCCGAAAACGCCGGAATGCGGGGCCTGAGCCCCGCATCCCGATTCCAGGGTGCAATCGATTCTTGTGCTTGTCAGCCGGTGAACGAAGGGTTGCCTTCGGTCGGAGTGGCGGTCTGTGCGACTTCCACAGCGGGTAGGACCTGAGTCTTCACCGTGGTGGTAGTGGTCGGCGCAACAGTCGTGGTCGGGGCCACTGTCGTCGTAGTCGGAGCCACCGTCGTGGTCGTAACCGGAGCCGCAGTCGTAGTGGTCACCGGAGCAGCAGTCGTGGTCGTAACCGGCGCA
>CAZDYO010000171.1:0-5835 GCA_964509555.1 uncultured Acidimicrobiales bacterium | reverse complement strand
GGGGGGGGGGGGCCCTTCTTTCCCTACACACGGCGCTGCCGCTCACTGGCCGGCCATGGTCACGCCGTGGATGACGCCGGCCTGCTTGGTGAGCCGCCGGTGAACGTGGTGGTGAGCGCGGAGCAACACTCCACAATCGATCGGGCGCTGCGTCTGATCGGATTGGGTTCCGACTGTGTGGTCAGAATTGAAACCGATGGCGCCGGACGGATGAAGGTTGCCGGTCTTGCGGCGGCCCTCGATCGGATCGACGGTCCGACCATCGTGTGCGCCCAAGCGGGCAACGTCAACGGAGGTTCATTCGATCCCCTTGCCGAGATCGCGGCCGTCGTCGACTCGCACCGGGCCAGACGTCGAGATCTGTGGTTTCACATTGACGGTGCGTTCGGACTCTGGGTGAGGGCGTCCCCGAGCAGGTCCGTTCTTGCCGCCGGAGCAGAGGCGGCGGATTCCTGGGCAACCGATGCCCACAAGTGGCTCAACACGCCGTACGACTGCGGCATTGCCATCGTGCGGGATCGGCAGACGATGGGCCGAGCCATTGGGTACCGGGCTGCGTACCTTCCCGCTCCCGGAGACGTCGCCGACCCGGTCGACACCGTGGTCGAGTCGTCGCGTCGGGCACGCGGAGTACCGGTGTGGGCGGCGCTGCGTGCTCTGGGGCGTACGGGACTGGCCGACATCGTCGACCGTTGCTGCGACCGGGCGGCCGATCTGGCCGCTCTGCAGAGCGGTGGTGTCTGCTTCCCCACAGGCACCACATGGCGCGGCAGGACGGCGATCAGATTCTCGGTGACGAACTGGCGTACCGACATCGGCGACATATCGGCGACGGCCGACGCTGTTGCCGCGGCCCAATCGATCAGGGACTGACCGCCAAGCCATCGAGGGAGTCGACGGTGGCCGCGGCGACCGTGTCGTCGAAATGGTGGTACGCCGAGCGGATGCTGGCCACGTAACTCTTCGATTGGTTGTAGGTGTAGATCGCGGCATCCCACGCTGCGGTCGACTTGATCTGCCCGTTGGCACACAGGTAGCGGGCCGTGGCCACCGCGGCGTCGTCCATGTCGTTGGGATCCCGGCGGCCGTCGCCGTCGGCATCGACGGACCACTGACGCCATGTCTCGGGAATGAACTGCATCGGGCCGATGGCCCGATCATGGACCGGGTCGCCGTCGTATACGCCGCCGTCGGTGTCGGTGACAACCGAAACGGTCTCGCCGAAGTTGTCGGTGCTGGAGCCATCGAGAGTGGCCCCGATGATCTGGTATTGCGTACGTCCATCGGGCAGCAGTCGGTTGCCGGCGTGGGTGCCGTGGCGACTCTCGACCAGGCCAACGCCGGCGATGGTTTGCCAGGTGATACCGCATTCGGGCTGGGATTCGGCCATCCACGACTCGGCGTTGAAGTAGGCATCGAGAGCGCGGAGGCTGAGGCCGGGTTCGTTGACCACCTCGGCGGACAGGAACGCCTCTGCGGCCTTCGGCAGCAGTTCCTCGGCCCTGCTCCGGAGTTCGTCGATTTGCTCCGGAAGCCGGCGGGCGGAATCAGACAGCTCGGACTGGACAACAACGGCTGCAGCCCGAGCCCGACTGGCGCCGGGAAGGGCCTGCCTGGCCTGTGCCAGTTCCGCCTCCTGGTTGTCTCGGGTTGCGATCAGCCGTTCGAGAGCGGTGGCCGTGAGTTCATCGCTGCGCCGTGTGAGCAGAAGGCCCGGCTGCTGGAGGGCTGCGGCCTCCTCGGACCTGGCGCCGTGGTTGGAGTACATGTCGATGGCGATTGATTGGATCAGGCTGAGGGTGCCGTCGAGTCGGGCCTGACCGTCGGCAACGATGTTGGACAGCCGGGCTTCAAGTGCCGTGGTCAGCTGGAGCAGCCTGGTGTTGTCGCGGACCTTGTTGTTGATGGCGGCCCTCAGGGCATGGGCCCGCTCGAGGTCGGCCACGACCTCCATAAGGCTGGTGACCGCGGACAGACTGGTGGACCCCGGATACTCCACCAACAACTTCCGGGTGCGTTCCTTGAGGGCGGTGTCCTCACGCCAGGCGTCGCCCAAACCGACCTGATCAAGTGCCAGTTCGATCGCCAATCCATTGCGTGCCAGCTCTGCCGGAGGAGCGGAGGTGGCGATCGCATCGGGGGCGTCGAACCCCTGTGCCGAGGCCAGGCTCGATGCAGTCACAACCGGACTGAGGAGGGCAACCGCCAACATGGCCAAGAGCGGCCGGGGGAGGGCAGTGCGGTGAATGTGTCTCA
This sequence comes from uncultured Acidimicrobiales bacterium, assembly GCA_964509555.1. GTDB lineage: Bacteria > Actinomycetota > Acidimicrobiia > Acidimicrobiales > Aldehydirespiratoraceae > SZUA-87. Next base: position 3,579 of record CAZDYO010000171.1, on the reverse strand, counting down.
CGATCCCTCTTTCGACTGTTGGTGCGGGCTCACGCTCGACGGCTAACTTCGCGGGCATGAGTATTCCAGTTGCCCCCGAGGAGCTTCCGAAGGTTGCTCACAAGTATGGCCGTGCGGCCTACATTCTCACTACCGGGGCTGATTCACGAGTACGGATAACGCATTGCGCTGTCGAGGTCTCCAATGGGCTCGTCGGATGCAGGTTGGGGAGGGGTTCGTCCGCCAACGCCATGCAGCGGCCGGGTGTGAGCGTACTTTGGGCGGCCACTCCGGGCGAGCCGATGAGCCTGATAGTCGACGGCACGGCCCGGGTTGACACCACCGGGGAGGAAGGCTCGTTTCTGATCTCGGTCGAATCAGCGGTGTTGCATCGCGCCGCGCCGCTCTGACGGGTTCAGCCGGTGGTCGGATAACTCGCCGGTGGTACCGGCTCAAGAGGGGCGACCGCCGGATAGGAGGTGGTCGGGCCCCCAGTGGTCTGCGGGGGCGATGTAGTGGATGCATCCACCGTGGTGGTGGAGGCCGAGGACGAGGTGGGCGCAACCGATGGCGAAACGTCGGTGGCCGGGCCGCTGGTCGTTGTATCGGGGAGGGACGTGTCGGCGACGGTGGATGACGGAGCCGCCGTGGTGGTGGGGGCGATGGCGGGTCGGGATCCGCCGCAGGCGGACGCGATGAGCGTGAACGCCGTGAAGGCAACGACTGTCATGACTCGATTCATGCGCGGACTCTATTCGGATCGGTCACCGGTCGGGTGATCCGATCGGCTGTGGGTCGGGTGTGGCGACATGAACACGATTGGGACGGACATGTCGACCTCGTCTGTGTGGAGCACGGAGATACGCCTCCCGGGCTGTACGGCTGCCTTGGGATCGCCGAGCAGGCCGGCAAGGCTCGCATGGCTCTCGTCGAGATCTTGGCAGGTGAATGCCAGCCCCCACCATCGGGCCGGTCCGGGGCCGTGGCCCGGATCGTCTCCGGTGAGTTCGAGAATCACATCGTCGAGCCAGAAGAACACCTGTCGTTTGATGACCCCTTCGGACTCGTGATGTCGGGTTCTCCGCGGGTCGAGCCCCGCTTCGGTCAACGCGGCCACTGTGCGGTCGATGTCGGGTGACAGCGCGACGACGTGATCGAGGCCGCTCACCAGGTTCGGATGGAGCGGGGTGATCCTGCGGTGGAAGCCGGGGATCGGAGGCGACACGGTCAGACCGTCGATCGGCTTGGTGATTCCGTCGATTGCCAGGCTCATGATCCCGCGTTGTTCGTTGGCGCCGCGCAGGCGGATCACCGTGGAGCCGACCCGTGTCTCGCCGTCGACCACATTGAATCCGGCGTCGGCCCACGCTTCGGGATCGTCGCCGACATCGATCCGGAGTAGATGATGCAGTGCCTTGTCGGTCATGCACAGATGCTCCCACGCATTGGCGGGACGTGGGAACTTGTGTTGGTGGGTACCGGTTTGGCTATCGTCGCTCGCTGTGGCAGTCGTATTCGAATCGTTCGCCGACATGTTCGACATGTCGTCTCACGGCCCCGATGTGTGGGTCGGTGAGAGCGCCGAGTATCCGTGGGGACGGGTCTACGGCGGACAGGTTGCCGCGCAGGGACTGTGGGCCGCCGCCCAGACCGTCGACCCGCGTTTTCGGCCCCATTCGGTTCACGCTTACTTCATCCGCGGTGGAGATTCCCGGGAACCGGTCCGGTTCGAAGTCGACCGAATCCGCGACGGACGCTCGTTCATCACCCGGCGCGTGGTCGCACGACAGTCCAACGGTGCCATCCTCAATTTGTCGGCATCATTCCAGGCGCCGGAGGACGCTGCCGACTCCACCACGATCTCGATGCCGGAGGCGGTCACCCCGCCCGAGGATCTCCCATCGAGCGATTGGGGAATCCTGATCGATCGGCGGCCGGTCGAACGGGAACTGAATGTCGCCCGCAACTGGTTGAGGGTCGCCGGCCCCATCGGCGACGATCCGCTCATGCACATTCTGGCCCACACCTACGCGAGCGACGACATTCCGACCGAGGCCGTCGAACTCACCCATCCGCTGGGTCGGCCGGGCTTCGACGGGGAGAGCCACGACGACTACCCGTACATGGGGGCCAGCCTCGACCATTCCGTGTGGTTCCACCGCGACGCCCCCGCCGACGAATGGACGCTCCACGACATGCGCTCGGCCGGGGTCGCCGGATCACGCGGCCTGGCCATCGGCGAGATCTGGACACGCGACGGGCTTCACGTGGCCACCATGGTCCAAGAGGTCCTGCTGAGGGAGGCCCGGAGGTGAGTTTCGCCTTCAGGCGCCCGGCGGCCCGCTGTGTGGTGCTCGACACCGAGGGGCGCGTATTCCTGATCGAGGCCGAGGATCCAATCGACCCCGACAAGTCTCCCTGGCTCGAGATACCCGGTGGCGGCATGGGATGGGGAGAGGATTCCGGTGATGCCGCCATGCGCGAACTCCATGAGGAGACCGGGTTGGTGGGAGTCGAGATGGGGCCGTGCGTGTGGGTCCAGCAGACCCGCTACACATTTGCGGGATACAACTTCGAATCCGACGATCGAATCCACGTCGCGTGGTGCGATGGCGGCACCTACGACCCTCAGGGCCTCGAGGCCCTGGAGGCCGCGGCGTTTCTGGGCGCCCGCTGGTGGACTCTCGACGAGCTGGCCGAAGCGAAAGTGCCGACCGTCCCGGTGAGGCTGATGGAGTTTCTGCCGGCGATAGTGGCTGGTGAACTTCCCGCCGAGCCGATCGACATCACCCCTCCACCCCATCTTGGTGGTCGGATTGTCGGAGCCGAGAAGGCCTGACCGGATTCAGGTCGGCCGCCCACGCAGGCCCGACCAAGCCAGATCCGCCACCCGTTCGGCAAGTGTCTCGGGGCTGCCGACGCGGCCGTTGTCGAGCCAGTGGTGAGCGGTCCGCTCGGCCATGCCCACGATGCCATGTCCCAGGACGAGGCGGTCATCATCACTGAGCCCGTCCGTGGTGATGAGCTCGGCGATGAACGCCGCGATGTTCCCCTCGACTGCCATGACCTCGGCGGAGAACTCGTTGTCGATGCGGACGCCTTCCCCGAACAGCAGGCGGAACTCGTCGGTGCGTGATTCCACGAAATGGAAGTAGGCCCGAAAACCCTGCTCGACCTGACCACGCGGAGACGATGCACCGGCTGTCGCCTCGTCGACCATGTTGGTGAGATGGCGCCCGACCACGTGAAGAAGCTCGAGAAACAAATGACGTTTGGACGGAAAATGCTGGTAGAGGACCGGCTTGGTGACCCCGGCTCTGGTGGCCACGGCGTCCATCGTCGTCTTCTGGTAGCCCTCGGCTGCGAAGATTGCCATCGCCGCGTCGACGAGCTGTGATCTGCGTTCGGCGGCGGGCAGACGTGGCGTCACCGGGCCACCCTAGCGACGGTACGCATCGATCGGCATGGCTGGCTCAGCCGATGTCGCGACCGTGTTCGAGGTCGTCCCTGGTGGCGGCTTTGACTGCGTATCCGGCGATGATCGCCGGCGCCAGAATGATTGAGCCGCCGATGATCGATGCCACCACCAGCCGGGCGATG
>CAZDYO010000170.1:0-5859 GCA_964509555.1 uncultured Acidimicrobiales bacterium | reverse complement strand
GTGCTGGATGATGGCCTCGGGTTGGCCGGCCATCCTGCTCATCTCCGGTAGTTCGGCGGCCGCAACGCTCATGGCGAACACCGACACCGGAAGAATGTAGAAGATCTGTGCGTAGCCGATCATCGAGATGGCTCCGACGGCGAGCAGCGATGCCAGAGCCACGTCGACGAACGCCGATATCTGCACCACCCCGCGTCCGAGCAGGACGGGAGCGAACCGGCGGCCAACATCGCGAACGTCGGGGTCGCCGAAGCCGAGCGACAGCCGAATGTCGGGAGCCACGGAGATCACGGTGGGTATCTGTACGGCCACCTGCATGAGTGCTCCGGCCAACATCGCCCACGCGATGGCATTGATGGTCGACTCATCGGAGAGTGTCACGATGCCCGCGAAGACCAGCACGGTTATCTGCGCGGCGTTCCACACGACGGGAGCGACGTATGACAGGAAGAAGCGCCGATGGGTGTTCAGTACCCCCAGGCACCATGCGGAAAACACCAGCACACCAGCACCGATCGTGGTGATTTTCACCAACGGAACCGTGAGATCGCGGGTTGTGCGGGGGAGTCCCGGTGCGATCAGGAAGGTGAGCGGACCGGCCAGGAGGACGCCGGCGACCACGAGAAAACCGGTGACGGCAAGCAGCACACCGGCGACCGCTCCGGCGAGGCGAGAGGCCCTTTGTTTCTCGCCCCGTTCGACCAGGTCGGCGTAAACGGGAATGAACGAAGCCGACAGGGTTCCCTCTCCGAGGAGGTTCTGCAGCAGGTTGGGTATCTTGACGGCGTTGCGAATCGCGTCGGTGGCGGCGCCGACCCCGACGACGTTGGCGAGCGCGACCTCGCGGACGAGGCCCGCCAGTCGCGACGCGAGAATTCCGGCTCCGACGAGGAACGACCCCGATCTCTGCGTTTGGTCGGACGTCACCGAATTCCGTCGACCGTGTCGAGGCCGATCCGAAGGGATTCAAGATCGCCGACCACACCGTCTATGGCGTTGGTTATTCCGGAGAGATCATCGACAGAGGTGGCCCGGGTGGCCATCTCGGATGCTCTCGCGACGGCTTCGTCGAGGCGGGCATCGAGCACCTCGAGGCTGGTCCTCAGGGTGTCTTCGCGCGCCGCCAGCCGTTCGTGGGCGGCCATCTCGGACTTGGCGGCTGCGACGAGGTCGGGATGGCCGTCGGGGTCGGACGCCGATCGGCGAGCGGAGGCAATGTCGATGGACCTGCGGGCGTCGGTGAGCTGCTGCCCCTTGCGGGCGATCTCCCAGCACTCCTCGACACCCCGCTCCACCCGATCACCGATCTCGGTCATGCGGTCGCGAAGCGGGCCGCTGTCGACGCTTTCGAGCGTCCGATCGAAGCGCTTGTGGGAGCTGATGGCGTCCTTCACGTAGTTGCGCCACGGCTCTCTCAGGGTAAAGGGATCGATGCGCGGCTTGCGGGTGGATGCCAAGCGAGTGAAGCGGGACGAGAGCCAGGCCCTGGCGATCCAGAGCGCCACGGCACCGATTGCGGCTGCCCACCACGGGAGGCCGACCAGAAGGATCAATGCCGCCCCGGACGCTGGGAGCAGGATCGACATCGGTGAGATCATCGACAGAGCTCGCGCATGTGTGGTGCTCGGCAAAGATGACACGCTTCTCCTCGCGACGATCGGTCAAGGCGAGGCTAGCCGCCGGGCCGACTACGATGTCCCCTCGTGAGTACAGACCCCACACCTGTGAGAGACCTGGCATTGCGGGCCCGGGCGGCGTCGCGAGCGATGGCGGTGGCATCGACCGACACGAAAAATGATGCGCTCCTGGTAGCGGCCGATCTTCTTGTCGAGAACACCCCGGAAATTCTCGCCGCCAACTCGACCGATGTAGCCGAGGCCGTGGAGCGTGGCGTGGCCGGCCCTCTCGTCGATCGACTTCGGCTTTCGTCTGATCGCATCGAGGCGATGGCCAATGGTCTGAGGGGGGTTGCGGCTCTGGCCGATCCGGTGGGCGAGGTCACCGACGGATGGGTTCGTCCGAATGGTCTCGAAATTCGGCGGGTGCGTGTTCCGCTGGGAGTGGTGGCGATCATCTACGAGAGCCGCCCCAACGTCACCAGCGACGCTGCGGGTCTGTGCATCAAGTCGGGAAACGTCGCGTTTCTCAGAGGCTCGTCATCGGCGATCTCATCGAACATGGTCATTTCACGGGTCCTGCGCCAAGCCATGGAGAAAGTGGGGCTTCCGGCCGATGCCGTGGTGCTGGTCGACGACACTTCCCGCGAGGCCGCGGTCGAGTTCATGCAACAGCGGGGCCTGGTCGATTGCCTCATTCCGCGTGGCGGCCGAGCTCTCATACAGTCGATTCTCGACAACGCCACCGTGCCGTTCATCATCGATGGCGACGGCAATTGTCACGTCTACGTCGACCGTTCCGCCGACCTGTCGATGGCCCGTGAGATCGTCGTCAACGCCAAGACGAATCGCCCCGGTGTGTGCAACTCGGCCGAGTCCCTGGTTGTCCACCGCGACATCGCCGCAGAGTTCCTTCCCATGGCCGCGAGGTCGTTGGTCGGGGTGGAACTTGTCGGGGACCCGGCCGCGAGAGCGCTGGAGCCCTCGATCGCCGAAGCGAGCGAAGCCGATTTCGCCACCGAGTTCCTCGACTTGAAAATGTCGGTGAGGGTCGTGGCCGACCTCGATGAGGCGATTGCCCATGTCAACGAGACCGGAACCGGCCACAGCGAGGCCATCGTCACCTCCGACATCCACGCAGCGTCGAGGTTCACCCGTGAGGTCGACGCCGCGGCTGTTCTGGCCAATGCGTCCACTCGATTCGTCGACGGCGAAGAGTTCGGATTCGGGGCCGAGATCGGCATATCCACACAAAAGCTCCACGCGCGTGGGCCCCTCGGTCTCGAACAACTGACCACTCTCAAGTTCGTCGTGCAGGGCCAAGGCCAGGTGAGGCCATGAACGCACCCGACGAATCCGAGGATCACCTTGTCGGGATTCTGATCCACGTTGGTGAAGCCAAACGGATATTTCTCCTCATCGCCGTGATGCTGTTCGGTTGGGCCGTGGTCATCAACATCGCTGTATTTTCTGACCCCGAGTCGGCATTTCGTGTTGGCCAGAATCTCGGTTTCTGGGAACTGGTTCTGTCGATCACCCAGCGCACCGGAATCTGGCTATTGGCCTCATGCGTGCTTGTCGTGGCGTGGGCGATGCTCACCGTCGGTGAGCTATACGTTGCCATTCATGCCCTGTCGGACGATGAGCCCGATGTCGATGTACCGGCATCTGCTTCGGCTCCCCCTCCGCCACCGGCGGGGCTCAGGTGAACGACCGCTAACATAACGATCCATGACGTTCCGCTTCGAAGATGTCTCGTCCGTCAACGACGATCTGCGCAAGGTCGACTACCTCTCAGACAGCGCCATCGCCGGGTCGGTGTTCCTGGCCGACCGCTTGCAGAAGCCGATTCTCGTGGAGGGTCCCGCCGGCACCGGAAAGACCCAACTGGCCAAAAGCGTTGCCGAGATCACCGGCTCGCGTCTGATCCGCCTCCAGTGCTACGAAGGCCTCGATGAGGCCAAGGCGCTCTACGAATGGAACTACAAGAAGCAGTTGCTTCGGATCCAGACCGAACGTGGCGACGACAACGACTGGGACGATGTCAGCGGCGATATCTTCTCGAGCGAGTTCCTGCTCACGCGACCACTCCTAGAAGCCATCAGGGCCGATGATCCGGTGGTGTTGTTGATCGACGAGGTCGATCGCGTCGAGGTGGAGACCGAGGCGCTGTTGCTGGAGATTCTTTCCGACTATCAGGTATCGATCCCCGAACTCGGCACCATCACCGCCAAGCAGGTTCCGATGGTGTTCCTCACCTCCAACAACACCCGAGAGCTGTCAGAGGCCCTCAAGCGGCGTTGTCTCTATCTCCATATCGACTATCCCGACATGGAACGCGAGAAGGAGATAGTCCTCACCAAGGTGCCCGACATTACCGAGAATCTCGCCGATCAGATCGCCCGTGTGGTCCGGTCGATTCGCAGCATCGAACTCAAGAAGGCCCCCTCGGTGTCGGAGACAATCGACTGGGCTCGCACGCTGATGCTGCTCGGGGTCAGCAAGATCGACGAGCAGGTGGCCACCGACACGATCAACGTGTTGCTCAAGTACCAGAGCGACATCAAGAAGGCCACCAAGGAACTTGCCACCGCCGACGGCGTGTCGGTCTGAACATGGTCGCGGCCCCACCGCCCGATTCCTCGGTGCCGGTCGAACTCGGTGAGCCGATCCTTGATCTTCTCACCGGATTCATCATCCAACTGCGGGCCGCCGGGCTTCCGGTGAGCCTCACCGAGAACCTTGATGCCATGGAGGCCGTCAAACACGTCCCCCTCAGCGACCGCGACGCGTTCAAGTACGCGCTGGCCGCCACCTTGGTGAAGCACCACAATCACTGGAAGGCATTCGAGACCGTTTTCGAGGTCTACTTCTCACTGCGCGGTGCCGAGTACGAAATCGGTGATGATTCCGATCAACCGGATCCCGACGACGAAGACCAGAACGAGCAGGCGGCCGGGGAGCAGTCGGGATCGGGTGGAGGCGACAACCTCACCCCCGAGGAGCTGCAGGAGATGCTTTTTCGGGCGCTCATGCGTGGCGATCAGCCGATGATGCGGGGTGTGGCCCGACAGTCGGTGAAGCGTTACGCGGGCATGGAGCCGGGTCGACCCGTGGGCGGCACCTACTACCTGTATCGAACGCTTCGTAATCTGGATCTGGATGGGGTCCTTGAACGTCTCCTCGAACAGGAGCAGAACACCGAGGGAGACCAGTCGGATTTTGAGGAGCGGCTCCAGCGCGACGAATACCAGCAACGCATCGATCAGTTCCAAAAGGAGATCGAGGCCGAGATCCGTCGCCGGCTCGTCGCCGATCGCGGTATCGAGGCCATGGCCAAGACGCTGCGCAAGCCGCTGCCCGAGGACGTCGATTTCATGCACGCTTCGCGCGAGGAGATGTCCAGTCTCCGCAAGGCCATCTATCCGCTCACCCGGAAGCTGGCTTCCCGCTTGTCGCGCAAGCGTCGCCACGGACGCAAGGGACCACTCGACTTTCGCTCCACCGTCCGTCATTCGTTGAGCTACGGCGGCGTGCCGGCCGAGCCGAAGTTCCGAAACCCCAGGCCCCACAAACCGGAAATCTTCGTGATCGCCGACATCTCCGGGTCGGTGGCGGCTTTTGCGAGATTCACCCTGCATCTGGTCTACGCGCTGAGCGGACAGTTCTCGAAGGTGCGGTCGTTCGTGTTCATCGATGGTCTCGACGAGGTCACCCGTTACTTCGAGGGAGTCGAGGACATCAACGAGGCCGTTCATCGCGTCAACACCGAGGCCGATGTGGTTTGGGTCGATGGCCACTCCGACTACGGCCATGCCCTTGGTGTGTTCTGGGAGAAGTTCGGCAAGGAGATCGGTCCCCGCACCTCCATCATGATCCTCGGCGACGCCCGCAACAATTATCACGCCTCCGAGAGCTGGATCGTGAAGGCCATGGCCGACAAGGCCCGTGCCATCCACTGGCTCAACCCCGAACCACGCAGCTACTGGGACACCGGCGATTCGATAGTCGGCGACTACGCGCAGTACTGCGACGGGGCCTACGAGGTTAGAAATCTGCGTCAACTGGAAGGCTTTGTGGACAAACTCGCATGACCACCATCTCCGACTCCAGAGTCCATCTCGAACGGCGTCTGATCGCCGCGCTTCCCACCGATGTCGAGTTCGCCTCGGCCCGACATGTGATTGAGCGAGCATCCCATTTGGGCGTGCGTGACGGGGTGGTGCAGCCATCGATGAGCGGC
>CAZDYO010000169.1:0-5865 GCA_964509555.1 uncultured Acidimicrobiales bacterium | reverse complement strand
GATCTCATCATCGACCTGTGCTCCCAGAACCACGATGCGGTCCAGAAGGAGGCGATTGAAGATCTCCATCTGAGGGTTGCCGTACAGTTGGGTTGCGTTCATCGGCGCATTCATCGTCATATGCCGAATGGTACCCCCCGAGCGCGGCGCATCGGTGCACATGCCGATCTGGTCGGGCCCAAAACTGGTTAGCCTGAGCGGACGCCAGCGGACGTGGCGGAATTGGCATACGCGCCAGGTTTAGGTCCTGGTGCCCGAAAGGGCATGGGGGTTCAAGTCCCCCCGTCCGCACGAACGAATTGAGTCCCGCCCCACAGGTCCCCTGCCGTTGAGCTGTCAGTTCTTGGGATCAGCCATCAGTTTCGATGCCAGCATCCGCAAGGCCCGACCGCGATGGCTCATCGCATGTTTGGAGTCGCTGCTCATCTCGGCGAACGTAAGGCCGCCGCCTTCGCTCGGCTCGAACACGGAGTCGTATCCGAAGCCGCCGTCGCCACGCGGTTCGAGGGTGATGCGCCCCTCAACAACTCCCTCGGCGCTGACCGCGGAACCGTCGGCGTGTACCACGATCGCCACGGTGCGGAACCGGGCCGTGCGCGACTGCACGGGCACTCCCTCCAGTTCGGCGAGAAGCTTGGCCACGTTGTCTTCGTAGGAGGCATCGTCTCCCGCGTATCGGGCGGAGAACACTCCCGGCGCCCCGTCCAGGGCGTCGACCTCGAGACCGGTGTCGTCGGCGATGGCCGACCGGCCGGTGACACGGGCCACGGCCCCGGCCTTGAGACGGGCATTACCGGCCAGATCGGGCGCGTCCTCGATCACCTCCGGTATGTCGGTGGGCCTGGGCGCGAGTCTGGCAACACCGTCGAGGACCGCCGTCATTTCGGCAACCTTGTCGGGGTTCGCGCTCGCACAGATGAACTCCGGGATCCGCCGGGAGGATGAATTCATCGCTTGAGGCTACGCGGAGATGGGGCCTCCGCGAGAATTTCCTTCTGAGCGGCGGTGATGGTGGCGATTCCACCCTCTGCGAGATCGAGCAACTCGTCGAGTTGGGACCGCTCGAACGCCTTGCCCTCGGCGGTTCCCTGAACCTCTATGAAGTTTCCGGACCCGGTCATCACCACGTTGAAGTCGACTTCTGCTGTGGAGTCCTCGGGGTAGGGAAGGTCGAGCACCGCGGTGCCATCGACGATTCCGACCGATATGGCCGAGCACTCGTCGATCATCGGGTGGCTCGTGATCTCGCCGGCCTGGACGAGGCGGCTGAAGGCATCATGCAGCGCGATGTACCCACCGCAGATCGATGCGGTGCGGGTTCCTCCGTCGGCCTGCAACACATCGCAGTCGACGATGATCTGCCTCTCCCCGAGCGCCTTCATGTCGACCACGGCCCGCAGGGAGCGCCCGATCAACCGCTGGATCTCCTGACTGCGACCCGATGTGCGGCGGCGGATCCGCTCGGGCGACGACCCGGGCAGCATTGAGTACTCGGCCGTGACCCATCCCTTGCCGGTGTTCTTGAGCCAACGCGGGGTGCCGTCCTCGACCGACGCCGTGCACAGCACCCTGGTGTCGCCGAACACCACCAGAGCCGAACCGGCGGCCATGGTCGTGTAGTCGCGGTGGAACTCGAAGGGACGCAGCTCGTCTGGTCGGCGTCCGTCGAAACGTGTGGTCATGATGTCTCCGGTGTTGAGATGTCGAATACGGATCCGGGCGCGGCCAGCACAACCGGACCGCCGAAGGCTTCGGTCGCCTCGGCGAGATGGGCCACCTCATCGGATCCCGGCATCAGGTGGGTGAGAGCCAGCCGGCCGGCACTCGCCCGCCGCGCCGATTCGCCGGCTTGGCGGGCGCTCGTGTGGGGAATTCCGAGACCCTCGGAATCTGAGAGGTGGGAAGCCTCGTGGATCACGAAATCAATACCGTGACCGAGGCTGCCCAGCTGCCAGCCGGGCCCGGTGTCGGATGAGAACGCAAACGACCGGCCGGCGACGTCGACACGCGCCGCCAGCGTCTCGACCGGATGGTCGGTTCGGCTGAAGGAGAACTCCATGTCCCCGATCGAAATCCTCGACGATTCGTCAATAACGGTCCAGTCGATGGGGTCGGCGACATCGCCGTGTCGGGCATGGACGGCTTGGTCCATCGTGCGGGTTCGGGCCGTGCCGTACACCGGCATTCGGTCGACGGGGTGGAAGTAGGTGAACACGTTTCTCAGGACCGGCAATTCGATCCAATGATCCGGATGGCAGTGGCTGATCACGATGGCGGTGAGGTCAGCCGGGTCGATGTGTGACTGCAGGGGCCCGGTGGACCCCGGCCCACAGTCCAACAGCACTGACGTGGTCGGCGAACGAAGCAGAAAACTGGTGCACGGGTTGTCCGGGGTGGCGTAGGAACCTGACGACCCCAAAACGGTGACGGTCAGTGCCGGTTTCTTCAGTTCCACTTGTGTGACCTCACATGGTTCATCGGCAATCCCAACAGGCGGGCACCGATCTCTGCAAATGACGCCGAATCGCCACTCGACACGAACTTTCGCGATCCGGGAGCTTCGGACGTGGCCTTGATGTCGAGATCATCGAGAAGCCGGGCGATCTCAAATGCGGTCTCATCGGCCGATGAGACCAGGACGACATCGGGACCCATCACCTCACCTATGGCCCGGGCGAGGAACGGGTAGTGGGTACACCCGAGCAACAGGCTGTCGACTGCGGCATCACGAATCGGAGCCAGGAGCCTCTGGGCCAGAACCTTCACCTGGTCCGATTCGGTGTCACCGCGCTCGACAAACTCGACGAATCCGGGACATGCTGCGCACGTCAATTCCACGTCGACGCCCGAATTGCCCGCCGCGGTCTGGTAGGCACCGCTGGCGATTGTCCCGACGGTTCCGATCACACCTATTCGGCCGGTCGTGGTGACCTCCATCAACGAATGAAGGCCGGGCTCGAGCACACCGACAACGGGAATGTCGACGCGCGAGCGGAGGTGATCGAGCGCCACCGCCGACGCGGTGTTGCACGCGACCACCAACAACTTGGGATCGTGGGCATCGACCAACCAGTCGGTGATCTCGATGGCGAAATCCCTGACCTGGCCCGCGGCGCGCGAGCCGTAGGGGTACCTGCCGGTATCGCCGAAGTAGACAAGGCTCTCGGATGGCAACAAGTCCATCACGGCCCGGGCCACTGTCAATCCGCCGAACCCCGAATCGAACATGGCGATCGGATGATCGCGTCGATCGGAGCTGGTCATCGCCTGGAGGCTAGTTGGCTCAGCGCTCTTCTTTGAAGATCACGTGCTTGCGAATGACCGGATCGTACTTCTTGATCTCGATGCGCTCGCGGGTATTGGCCTTGTTCTTGGTGGTCACGTAGGTGTAACCGGTGCCGGCGGTGGACCGCAGCTTGATGATCGGACGCTTGTCGCTTGACATCGTGAATCCCTCAGATCTTCTGGCCGTTGCGGCGCATCTCAGCAACGACACTCTCGATGCCACGCTTGTCGATGGTCTTGATTCCCTTGGTGCTCACCGTAAGCGTGATCCAACGCTTCTCAGCGGCGAGGTAGAACCTCTTGCGCTGGATGTTGGGGTTCCAGCGACGCGACGAACGACGGTGGGAGTGGGAGAGTTGCTTGCCGAAGTGGGGCTTCTTCCCTGTGACCTGGCATACCATCGACATCGTGGAAGCTCCTGAGCGAATCCGTGAAACTAGGCGAGCGCGACGGCGCCACACCGACACGAAATGGTAACAGTGCCGGTGCGATCCTCCACCCCTGCAAGATGGCTAGCCTCATCGAGGTGAACCAGCCTTCATCCCGGGTCGACAAAGTTCTGCTGGCAGCCCCCAGGGGGTTCTGCGCGGGTGTGGAGATGGCGATCAAGGCACTGGCGTGGATGGTGAGGGCCTTTGAACCGCCCGTTTACTGCTACCACGAGATCGTCCACAACCAGATAGTCGTTCAACGCTTCGAGAACCTCGGTGTGGTTTTCGTCGACGACATCTCCGACGTGCCCGAAGGCATGCCGATCATGTTGTCGGCCCACGGATCGGCGCCCGAGGTGGTCGCTGCCGCCAGGGAGCGCGGCGGCTACGTGGTCGACGCGGTGTGCCCACTGGTCACCAAGGTCCACCACGAGGTCAAGACCAGGGCCGACAAGGGCTACCAGATCGTCTACGTGGGTCACGAGGGCCACGAAGAAGCGATCGGGACCATGGCGGTGGCACCAGCGGCCATCCATCGGGTCGAGTCACCCCTTGACGTGCAGCAACTACCGGATCTCAACGGCCCGGTCGCCGTTCTCGCACAGACCACCCTCTCCCATCGGGAATGGTCCGGGGTGCTGGAGTCGACGCGGGCCCGCTTTCCCCAGATCTGGGAGCCCGGTCGATCCGATCTGTGTTTCGCCACCACCAACCGACAGTCGGCCCTCATGGAAATCGCACCACGATGCGATGCCATGATCGTCATCGGTTCGGCGAACTCCTCCAATACCAAGGCTCTGGCCTCCCTTGCCATTGAAGCCGGTTGCCCGAGGGTGTTCAGGGTCAACGGTGCCGACGAACTCCCCAACGATCTGTCGGGCACAATCGGGGTTACAGCCGGGGCGTCAGCCCCGGAGGACCTCGTACGCGAGGTGATCAACCGCCTGTCGCCGACCCACGGTGTCGACGAAATTCACGTCACCAGGGAAGACGAGTACTTTCCGCCGCCGCGAAACCTTCGGGAGCTTCTCGGGGCTGTCGACGCCGCTGTGTCGGTGGCGTTCGGAGGCCCCCACGACGGGCGGGTACCCCTCGACGATCGCAACATCGACGCCAGCTATGTCCTCAAGTCACTTGCCGAGAACGACTCGGCAACCGGCCCGGCCGATGACTGAGAAGACCCGATTGGTGGCCGTTGCCGCCGCAGTCGCTGCCTTGGCCGTCGGAGTCATGCTGTGGCTGGGATCTGACTCGACCGATTCCGCGTCGACCCCCAAACCGGAACTGGTCAGCCAAGGGGCCGTCGTCTACGCCCGACATTGTCAGGTGTGCCATGGGGCCGCGGGCCAAGGCGGAACCGGGCCGGCCCTGGCCGGAGACCTGAGCGACAGGTTTCCCGATGTCGCCGATCAGCGGGCGGTGATCCTCCTGGGCCCGAAGTCCATGCCGTCGTTCGCCAACAGGCTGACCGACAACGAGATCGACGCGGTCATCGCGTTCACCAGAACGGGCCTTTGAAACGCCTAGTGCCGTAACTGGAAACGTTGGTTGGGGTCGCGTCCACCCGTGAGGGGGCTGGGTCTGTTTTGATTTGTGGATGCAACCTTTGCGTGTTCGAGAGATCAGCAACGATGAGGGCAACCGGCTGTTGAGGATCGTCCGTCGGGGTGGCGGGTCGGTGGTGACGTGGCGGCGTGCCCAGATCGTGTTGTGGTCGGCCCAGCAGATGAACGTCCCGAGGATCGCCGAGTTGGCGTTCACGTCTCAGGACCGTGTTCGGGAGGTGATTCACAACTTCAACGACGACGGGTTCGATTCGTTGTATCCGAAGTATTCCGGCGGGCGGCCTCCGAAGTTCACGCTGCCGCAGCGGCGTGAGATCAAGAAGATCGCTCTGTCGCGGCCAACGGATCTGGGTCGGCCGTTCTCGACGTGGTCGCTGACCAAGCTGGCCGATTTCCTCATGCGAGAGGGGGTGGTCGACGACATCAGCCATGAGGGTCTCCGCCTTCTTCTCCGAGAGGAGGGCGTGTCGTTTCAAGCAGTGAAGACTCCGAAGGAGTCCAACGACATCAACTTTGAGGCGAAGAAGAACCGGATCCTTGAGCTCTACGCCATCGCGGATGGCACACGGCGAGCCGGGCCCGGT
>CAZDYO010000168.1:0-5888 GCA_964509555.1 uncultured Acidimicrobiales bacterium | reverse complement strand
GGTGGCGCGGGTGACGGGTCGACGACTGGTGATCGGCGGTTCGATCGGAAACGCGTTCGATTACAAGTCGATCGACCTGCTGGTCCAGTTCGGGGTGTCGGCAGTGTGCGCGGACCGGGACCGAATCATGATTCATGCGGCCGTGCTTGCCAGGGGGGACCATGCCCTGATCGTGGTTGGCAAGAGCGGAGCCGGCAAGTCGACGGCGTCGACGGCCGCTCTGGTCCGCGGATGGGATCTGCTCACCGACGACCTCGCGGTGGCGTACCCCCTCGGTGGGTTGATCCGGGGTGTGGCCCGGCCCCCACGTCTGCCGTCGGAGGTAGCGGCCGCTCACGGCATCTTCTCCGGTCGCACCGAACCCGGTCCTCGGGGAAGGGTGATCCTTGACGCGTCGGTTCTGGCCACCGGCACCAAGAGGATGGTCGGCTTGGTGATGGTCGGCCACGGTGAGGAAGGAAGCCTGGAAAGGGTCCGGTCAGGGGATCTCCACGCCATCGACGATGCATTGGCGGTGCCCCCGTTCAGGCCGGTGATGCGTCGGCATCTGGCCCCGGCCGCGGCATTGGCCGCCCTGCCCACGTTTGTGTTGCGGCACGCACGCGACGAGACGGTGCGTCTCGACCGGGCCGCGATGTTGCTCGATCAGGCTCTCGATTCGGCGCTCAAGGATGGTTCCGATCAGTAGGTGGCCAGCGTGCCGTTGCGCCGGGCATTCCCGACAGCGCGTCGGAACACCAGAACCGACACGGGCAACAACACCAGCGTGAACACCGTCAGGATCGCCATTTCGTCGAGACCCGCGGCGAATCCCTCGCGGGCCTGGACGACCTGGCGCATACCTCTCACCCCGTAGTAGGCCGGCATGAGTTTGGACAGCGCCTGCAACCATCCGGGAAGAACCTCGATGGGATACAGGGCCCCCGACAACAACATGGTCAGCTGGCGAATCGGCCCCCCGAACGGGTCGCCCCGCTTCACCACGACAATCACCGCGGCCGCGACGATTCCGATCGTGGCGAACGAAGCGGTGGTGAGAACGAGAAGGGGCACCGCCAGCAACAGCGGAGCGACCGGTATGCCATCGCCGAACACTCCCAGGCCCACCCCGAGCAGCACAATCGATTCCGAAACCGCGAAAAGGGCGGGAACCAGGAATCCGCCACCGAGGACCACCCACATCGGGGTGGGTGTGGTGAGCACCGCCTCGAGCGTGCCGTCGGCTTGTTCGGCGGTGATGTTCATCGAGAATGCGGACACCCCCAATGTCGCGAAGGTGGTGACGATCGCACCGATGAGAACGAACTCGAAGTATCCCCCGTGGAGGTCTGAAATTGCCGACGGTTTTCCGACGAACTGGCCGACGAAATAGAACGAGATGGCGAAATACCAGATCCCCACGAAGCGCAGAAGCATGTTGAGCCGGTAGGAGGTGAAGATCACGCCGTCGCGACGGGCGATGGCCGAGAGCCTCCGGAGATCGGATCTCATGTCGGGTCCCCGGTGTTGTCGCCATGATCGGCGACCAGATCCCGAACGGTGGCCCCGAGCCCGATGGGGTCGCCGGCGATCTCGGCCGCGGTGCCCTGCCAGCGGATCCGGCCCCCGGCGAGCGCGAGCACCCGATCACAAACCGACACCACTTCGTCGAGTCGATGACTGGCCATCAACACGGCCCGGCCATCTTCGGCCATGCGTGAGAGTTGACCGCAGACCTCGGCGCCGGCGACGGGATCGAGGCTTCTGGTGGGTTCATCGAGCACCACCAGATCGGGCTCGTGAAGGATCGCCCGGGCAATTGCCAGTTGGGCCCGCATCCCGGATGAGTATCCGAACACCGCCTTGTCCCTGTCGGCCAACCCACGCTCCTGCATCACCTGCTCGATTCGATCCTCGGCGTGGTCAGGCTCGAGCCCTGCCAGTGCGGCGAAGAAGCGCAGGTTCTGTCGGCCGGTGAGCCTCCAGTAGAACGAGCGTTCCTCGGGCAGCACCAGACCGAACTTCCCGCGCACCTCCGGGTCGTCGGCATCGACGGGCACACCGTCGAGGCTGATCGACCCTGATGTTGGAACCAGGAGGGTGGTGATCGCCTTGATGAGCGTGGTCTTGCCGGCTCCGTTGGGCCCGATGAGCCCGACCACTTCACCCCGCTCAACGGTGAGGGTGACCCCATCCAGCGCCACCACAGGCTCGGTGGCCGCGGTTCTGGACAGCAACCTCATGATCCCCCGGGGCGGGGCGTAGGTCATCGACACATCGGAGACGGTGAGCATTGTCAGTCGGAGTCTTCCACCAGTCCGGACTCGCGAAGCGATGCGATGAACTCGGCGATGTCGGCGGCGAGTGTCGACTCGTCGACCCCGTCGAACTCGGGGGACAGATCAGCGGCAAGCTGAGCGGTGGTACGCACTCCGTCGAGTTCGGTCCAGATTCTCGCGCCGACGGGATTGAGGGTGGTCATGACCGTTCCGGCCGGGTCGAGGATCACGACACGATCCCCGCTGGGTTCGAAGGTCACGCCTTCACGTCGTCGAATCGGCATGGCGACAGCCTTTCATGTTGGAGCTACCTCGCTGTACATCGGCTGTTTGGGCCACAATGGGAGGACGTGACTGACCAACTTCTCCCATATGGTGTCGACCGCACCTCCCATCGCAACGAATTGTCGGAGGGATCGGAACTCGCCAGAGTGGTTCGGGTCGACCGCGGCGAATGCGATGTGATCACCTCCAACGGCCGGGTGCGGGTCATGTCGGATTCGGTGCGAGCCCAGGGCGAGACCGCTCCGGTCACCGGTGACTGGGTGGAGATCACGGTCGAGGACACGGTGGGACCGGTCGTGTCGAGGGTGCTGCCCCGGCGCACCAGAGTCAGCAGGAGAGATCCGGCCGAACGAGACATCGAGCAGGTCCTGGCCAGCAACATCGACGTCGTCGGTGTGGTACACGGGATCGACCGACCGCTCCCACCCGGGCGTCTCGAGCGTCTGCTCGTGCTGGCCCGCGACAGCGGCGCCGAGCCGTTGGTAATCCTCACCAAGTACGACCTGCCCCACAAGCACGATCTTCGCGCGGTGGTCGAATCCGTGGCCGGCGACACTCCGGTCATCACCACCAGCACGGTCGACGGTCGGGGGCTCGACCAACTTCTCGGTCATCTCGGGCCGGGTCGGGTCATGGCGCTCGTGGGGGCCAGCGGGGTGGGCAAGTCTTCGCTGGTCAACGCCCTGGTCGGCCACGAGCTTCTGGCCACGGGGGAGGTGAGGGGCGACGCCAAGGGTCGGCACGTCACCACCGCCCGCGAGCTGGTGCTGCTACCCGGCAACGCGGGGATGGTCCTCGACACACCCGGTATCCGCTCCATAGGCCTGTGGGAGGCCGAGCATGCTCTCGACGAGGTTTTCGGAGATCTTCAGGAGTTGGCAGGCAGCTGCCGGTTCGGCGATTGTTCGCACGTGTCGGAGCCCGGATGTGTCATTCGTTCGGCGGTCGAGTCGGGGGAGGTCGACCCGTTGCGGGTCGATCGATTCACGGCCATGTTGAGTGAGCTCATGGCGCAACGCGAGCGGGAGGAGCAGCGGGCCCGGCGCAACCAGAAGGATGGCTCTCGTCGATCAAGAAAGCGTCGCGGCAACTGACATCGCCAACGTTCGACGGTCGACCTTGTCGGAGGCGTTGCGAGGCAGTGAGTCTATCACGACCAGATGCTCCGGAAGCTTGTGGTGGGACAGATACGGGGAGCCGAACGATCGGAGTTCTTCGAGCGACGGCGGAGACATTCCCGGCATGGGCGCCACCACGGCCACTCCCACCTCGCCCATCACGGCATCGGCGCGGGGCACCACGACGATTTCGGAGACCGCAGGGTGTTCGATGAGCACCGACTCGACTTCCATCGGATACACGTTGTAACCGCCACGGATGAACATTTCCTTTAGCCGTCCGGCCAGTCTGAAGAGGCCATCGGAGTCGACACTGGCAAGGTCACCGGTGTGCAGCCACCCGTTGACCAGGGCTTGCGAGGTCGCCACCGGGTCGTTCCAATAGCCCGACATCACCGCCGGGGAACGGATCACAAGTTCGCCGATCTCGCCCGTTGGAACCGGACGATCCGCACTGTCGACCACTCTGGCCTCCACCCCCGGCCGGGGGCGACCGATCGTGTGGAGGGCCTCTTCGTCGTCGGCTCCGGGATCGGTTGCGAGACCGACCCCGCCACTTTCGGTGGAGGAGTACCTGATGGAGTAGCCGGCTCCGAAGCGCTGCCGGGCCTCGCGAACCAGCGCTGGGGAGGACGCCGCGCCACCGACCACGATCGCCTTCACACAATCGAAGTCGAGGGCGTCGAAGGAGGGATGACGAAGCATCAGTGCAATCTGTGGGGCCACCCCGGTCACGGCTGACATCCGATGACGCGACACCAACTCGAGTACCGGGCCCGCCGACCATCGATCAAGGAGGTGGGTGGTGCGGCCGCCGGATAGCAGCCACGGCAGCTTGGTCATGAAACCGACGTGGGCGAACTGTGTGGGGGAGATCCCGTGGCCGCCCCCGCCCCATGCCCCACCAGTGTCGAGTTCGGCGATCGCCCGAAGCTGCCGGTTGGTGAACCACGCACCCTTGGGGTCCCCGGTCGATCCACTCGTGAAGCAGATGCAGACGGGCCGATCATCGTCGGGTGGGAGGGTCGGAGCAGGCGGTGCACCGGCCAGGCGGACTGAGGCCGCGATCGTCTCGTTGGTGTCGCCGATGGTGATGGTCGATGTGGGGTGGTTGGCGGCCACGGCACCGGCCAAACCGTCTGACACCAGCACCAGATCGGGGTGAATCCGGTGGAGGCACGCCTTGATCTCCCGGGGTCGGAACCGCGGGTTGACCCCGGCGGTGACAGCCCCGAGTCGGGACAGTGCCAGGTAGCAGACGACGTAGTCGATGGTTGACGGCATGACCAGAGCGACCACGCTCTGCTCGGCGACCCCCATCTTCATCAGCCCGGCCGCGGTCTCGTCGGCAGCGGTGTCGAGTTGCGAGTAGGTGATCGCGAGCCCGGCCTCGGTCACGTACGCGGTCGTGTCCGCGAATTCCCGGGCGGCTCGTCTTGCGATGTGGGTGAGCACGCTGCGATCGTACGGGGGTTGCGCCACCGGGGCGAAACGTATTCGTAGTGGGGGACAAATGGCAGACACGCCGTGGCAGGGTGACATGGTTTCGCTGGTGGAGGCCTTCCGATCGGGCGAGAGACACCCCCACGAGGAGGTCACGGCCACATTGGCGGCGGTCGAGGCGAGCGGCATCAACGCGGTCTGTCACATCGACGCCGAGGCCGCGCTCGAATCCGCGGAGAGAGCCGACGTGTCCCAGCCGCTCGGAGGCGTTCCGATCGGTGTGAAGGAGCTGTTGCCGGTGGCCGGATGGCCCGACACCGAGGGTTCGCTGGCGCTCGCTGATCGCGTCGCTGCCCAGGACTCGATCGTGGTCTCCCGATTGCGGGCCTCCGGGGCGATTCCCGCCGTCCAGACCACTTCGAGCGAGTTCGGAGGGGTCAACCAGGCCACCACCAGGCTTCACGGTGCGAGCCGCAACCCGTGGGGGCCGGATCGCACCCCGGGTGGTTCGTCGGGGGGATCGGCCGGGGGAGTGGCCGGTGGACTTTTCACGATCGCCACCGGCAGCGATGGCGGTGGTTCGATTCGCATCCCGGCCGGTTTCTGTGGCCTGGTCGGATTGAAGCCCAGCTACGGTCGTCTTCCGAAGGGACCGGGTGCGTCGTTGGGAAACATCACCGCGGTGGAGGGGTGTCTGTCCAGAAGCATCCGCGACACTGCCCGTTACCTGGACGCCACCAACGGTGCCCATCCGCGAGACCCTCTCAGCCTGCCCAGGGTCGAC
>CAZDYO010000167.1:0-5895 GCA_964509555.1 uncultured Acidimicrobiales bacterium | reverse complement strand
CAGGGCCCATTCGAACGAGAGGCGACGGTTCTTGGCCGCCAGGTAGCGGGCGCATGCCGAGACCAGCTGCTCGATCGGATAACGCTTGTTGATCGGCACGAGTTGATCGCGAAGGGTGTCGTTGGCCGCGTGGAGCGAGACCGCCAGATTGACCGGCAGCTCCTCCTTGGCCATGCGGTCTATGCCGGGTATCACTCCCACGGTCGACACCGTGAGGTGGCGGGCGGATATCCCCATGTCGTCGTGGAGTCGCTGGAGCGCGGCCCACGTTCGGTCGTAGTTGGCGAAGGGCTCGCCCATCCCCATGAACACGACGTTCGACACCCGTCGGGGTGCGGATGTGGCGCGGGCCCGAATCACCTGTTCGACGATCTCGCCCACCGAGAGCTGTCGATCGAATCCGCTCTGGCCGGTGGCGCAGAATCCGCACGCCATGGCGCATCCGGCCTGGGTGGACACACAGACCGTGGTTCGCTCCCTGTAGTGCATCAGAACGGTCTCGATCATGTGACCGTCGTGGAGCTTCCAGAGCCATTTGACGGTCTGGCCGTCGCGGCTGACCGACTCGGCTTCGGGAGCAAGGGCCGGGGGCAGGGCCTCGGAGAGTGTTTGCCGCAGGGATTTGGGGAGATTGCTGATCTCCTCGAGATCGGACCCCTGCTTGTAGAGGCCCTCCCAGATCTGGTCGAGCCGGTATCGGGGCTGCCCCTCGAGATGGGCGGCCAACTCGTCGCGTGTCGGGTCGTAGCGGAGGACGGGGGCATCGACGCTGTAGCGGCCGACCACCTGGATCTGGGTCAAGGGTTCACCAATCGGTAGGCACGGTCGGTGTGGTGTTGCACGAAACCGAGGCGGGAGTAGACGGCGTTGGCCGGAGCATTGTCGCCTTCGACGTAGAGCATGCCAGTGGACAGGCCTTTCGCCGACAGCCAATCAAGACCGGCGAGGGTCATCGGAGCCCCGAGTCCGCGGCCGTGGAAATCTGGATCGATGGCAATCACGTATATTTCGCCGAGAGGCGGAGTGGACGCATGGTGAATCTTGGTCCAGCAGAAACCCGCCAGACGACTTTCGATGTGGAGGAGCCGGAAACCGTCGGGGTCGAACCAGGGCTCTTCCATGGTCTTGCGAAACTCGCCTACGGTGAGGCCGCCCTGTTCGGGATGCCAGCTGAAGGCCCGATTGTTGACCGTGATGAAATCCTCGATGTCGGCCTCGGTGAACCCCCGGGTGGTGATCCCCGGGGCAGCGGCGGGCAACGGCCGTCGCAACTGCCAGAGATCGCGGTGTGGCTCCCAGCCGCACCGGATCAATTTTCGATGGGTGAGGGGGTCGATCTCGTGGATCCATAGTTGGGTCGGGCCGGAATCGCACTGCGTGAGCACCGCGGCCGCGAGCGCGCATACGTCGGCGGGATCGACCCGATCGACGATGTCGATGGTCCATCTCCATTCGCCGCCGGCTGGTCCCTCGACTCGATAGGTCACTGCTCCAGATTATCGAGAGATCTGAACGGACCGGAGACGGTCGGGCTGGCTATGGTCCTGTGCCATGGCAAGACCACGTACCCCCAACGGACGTGCCAAGCGTGTCCACGAGCGCCTGGCCGTCGAGTATCCCGACGCGATCTGCGAGCTCGACCACCGCAACCCGTTCGAGCTCCTGACCGCCACCATCCTGTCGGCCCAGGCCACCGATGTCGGGGTCAACAAGGCCACCCCGGGCCTGTTCGCCCGGTTCCCGGATCCGTGGGCGCTGGCCGCCGTGGAACCCGAACAGGTGGAGCCCTATGTCGACACCATCGGCCTGTTCAGGCAGAAGTCCAAGAGTCTGGTGGGGATGGCGCGCATGTTGGTCGACGACTACGACGGAGAGGTCCCGTCGGCGATGAAGGACCTGATCAGGTTGCCCGGCGTGGGCCGCAAGACCGCCAACGTGGTCAGGAGCGTGGCGCTTGGGCAGCCGGGTCTGCCGGTCGACACCCACGTCACCAGGCTGAGTCATCTACTCGGACTCACCACCGAGACCGACCCGGTCAAGATTGAGACCGCCCTCAACCCGATGGTGCCGGCGATGGAGCGGGGCGAGTTCAGCCTGAGGTTGATCCTCCACGGTCGGCGGGTGTGCCCGGCCCGCAAGCCCCGGTGTGAGGAGTGCGTGCTCAACGATTTCTGCCCCTCGTCAAGGATCTGAGACCCGCCGTTTCAAGTTCGGGGCAATTCGGCACAGATCAAGGAATTTTTTGTTTCATGTTTTCTTTTGACGATCACGTCAGGCTATATTGCGTCCACGGCCGAGCTCCCGCCGCTCGGTCGTAAATGGTGACACGAGGGATCCGCCGCCCTGTGTCACCGGCGGCCGTCTCCTTCACGGAGGCGGCCGCTTTCTTTTTGCCCCCCGTTGCCAGACGCCGGATCGCGTCTTCGGTCCGCTTCACCTCAGGACGCGGCTCACCGACCTGAGCCTCCGCTCGGTGGTGAGAAGCGTGCGTTCCACTTCATGGAGTCGGGCGATGATCGGATCATCGGGATCGGCGCTACGGCGGGCCGCGATGCCGGCCACCCGTCGCGCCAGGTCGGAGACGGTGGTGGTCATCGACGAAAGCTCTGCTGCATCTGGGTCCATTGCAGGAGTATCGCCGAGAAATCGGTCCAGCGGTCAGTATCGGGTCCGGTAGCGTGACATCGTGCTCACGACGATCGACCTACGTGACTTGTCCGGCCCGGTTGCCGACCATCTGCCGAGACCCTCCACACCGGCCGACGGGCCCGTCGAAGCGGTGCGGGAGATCCTGCGCGAGGTTTCGCAACGCGGCGACGCCGCCCTGCGTGATCTGACCGAGCGATTCGACAATGTCGTGCTCGACTCGTTCCATGTCGGTGCAGCCGAGATCTCCGCTGCCCGGCAACGGGTCGCTCCGGAGGTGCTGAGCGCGCTCGAGGCCGCAGCCGAGTCGATCACCGAGTACCACCGGCTGCAGCTGCCCGACGGGGTCACGTTCACTCGGCCCGGCGTCCGAATCGACGGCCTGCATCGCCCGGTACAACGTGCCGGTTGCTACGTGCCGGGCGGGCGCGCCGTCTATCCCTCAACGGTTCTGATGACCGCCATCCCGGCGAGGGTCGCGGGAGTCGCGGAGGTGGTTCTGTGCGTGCCCCCGGGGCCCGATGGTCGGGTCCCTGATGTCACCCTGGCCGCGGCTTCGGTGGCCGGAGTCGACGAGGTGATATCGGTCGGCGGTGCCCAGGCCATCGGTGCGATCGCCTACGGCACCGAGAGCATCCGACCGGTCGATGTGATCGTCGGCCCCGGCAACGTCTACGTGGCTCTGGCCAAGCAGGAAGTCGCTGGTCTGGTCGGTGTGCCGTCGTCGTTTGCCGGTCCCAGCGAGGTCGTGGTGGTGGCCGACGGCTCGGTGTCGCCCGCCTTCGCGGCTGCCGATCTGATACTCCAGGCCGAGCATGGCCCCGACGGGCTGGCCTGGCTGGTCACCTGGTCCCCGACCTTCGCCGACGATGTTTCGGCAGCGGTTGAGCAGCAGGTGGCGGAGGCACCTCGCCGTGCCGACATTGAGGCCACCCTGGCCAAGTCGGGCTTCTCGGTGATCTGTTCATCACCGCGGCAGGCGATCGAAGTCGCCAATTTCATAGCCCCCGAACATCTCGAGTTGCAGACCTCGGATCCCGAGTCGCTCCTTCCGCTTGTGAAGAACGCGGGAGCGGTCTTCTGCGGCGAATGGGCCCCGGCTTCGCTCGGCGACTACATGGCCGGACCCAGCCATGTGCTGCCGACCAACGGGACCTCCCGGTTCGCCAGCGCCCTCACGGTCCACGATTTCATGAAGGACATCCATGTCGTGAGCGTCGACCGGTCCGGGTTCGAAACCATGGCCGATCATGTGATCGCGCTGGCCGATGCCGAAGGCCTGGCCGCCCACGCGGACTCGATCCGTATCCGTAGAGCAGCCGGAGCCACCGATGGCTGACCTGGTCCGGGCGCGAGAGTCGGTTGCCCTCAGCGAGGGATACCACTCACCACAGCTCAACGTCGATGTGAGGCTCAACACCAATGAGAGCCCACTCGGTCCACCCGCAGGATTCTCCGACGAGGTGGCCAAGGCCATCCGCTCCGTTCGGTGGAACCGCTACCCCGACCGGAATGCATCCGCGTTGCGCGATGCCATTGCCGGTCTCCACGGCGTGGGACGCTCGCAGGTGTTCGCCGCGAACGGATCAAATGAGGTTCTTCAGACCCTCCTGCTCACATTCGCCGGCCCCGGCCGGTCATCGGCGATGTTCGAACCCACCTATGCCCTGCATTCGCATCTGAGCAGAGTGACGGGAACCGAAGTTGCGGCCGGTGAGCGCCTGCCCGATTTCTCGCTCGATCTCCAGGAAGTCGAGCGCGTCATATTGCATCGGCGCCCGTCGGTGGTTTTCCTGTGCTCGCCCAACAACCCGACCGGCATGGTGGATTCCCGTGCCGATGTTGAGGCCGTGCTCCGAATGGTCTCCGACTCCAGCGCACTGCTCTGCGTCGACGAGGCCTATGCCCAGTTCGCGTCGTGGTCGGCCCTTGATCTCGTCGGCCCTGACGTGCCGCTGGTTGTCACCCGCACCTACTCGAAGACCTGGGCCATGGCCGGCGCCAGGCTCGGCTACCTGGTTGGCCCCGATTGGGTCGTGTCCGAACTCGAGAAGGTGGTCCTGCCCTACCACCTCGATTCGATGACCCAGATCGCCGGAACCATCGCTCTGCGCTACCTCGAGGAGATGGACCAACGGGTGGCCGACCTCGTCGCCGAGCGGGGTCGACTCGTCGATGGTCTCGGGCGGCTCGATGTTGCGGTTTGGCCCTCCGGGGCCAACTTCATCCTGTTCCGTCCCGAAACCCGACCCGGTGACGAGGTTTGGCAGGAACTGGTCGATCGGTCGGTGCTGGTTCGCAACTGTGCCTCATGGCCGCGGCTGGCGGGCTGCCTGAGGGTCACGGTCGGCACACCGGCCGAGAACAAGATCTTTCTCGACGCTCTCACGGAGGTGCTCACATGAGCCGCAGGGCCCAACAACAGCGCAACACCAAGGAGACTTCGATCTCCATTTCCTTCGACCTCGATGGCTCGGGCACCTCGCAGGTGTCCACCGGACTGCCGTTCTTCGATCACATGGTCGATCAACTGGGCCGGCACGGTGGGTTCGGACTGACGGTCGATGCTGAAGGTGATCTCGAGATAGACGCCCACCACACCGTTGAGGATGTGGGCATCCTGCTCGGTGAGTGCTTCAAATCGGCGCTCGGCGACAAGCATGGAATCAGGCGGTTTGCATCGATCACCGTGCCCCTCGACGAGGCCGCGGTCGAGGTGGTGCTCGACCTGTCTGGACGCCCGTTTCTCCACTACGACGTCGACTTCCCGGGCCAGAAGATTCTGGGTGACCCACCCTTCGACCCCCAACTCGTCGAGGAGTTCTGGCGGGCCTTCATCACCTCGGCGGGGATCACCCTCCACATCGTGGGTCGACGCGGACGCAACACCCACCACATCGTGGAGGCAACCTTCAAGGGCGTGGCTCGGGCCCTGCGAGACGCCGTGAGAATCGAGGGTGATGCCGTGCCGTCCACCAAGGGGACTCTCTGAAGTGACGGCCTCCCCACGTCCGCTCATCGTCATTCTCGACTACGGAATCGGCAACCTCCATTCGGCACAGAAGGGGTTCGCCCAAGCCGGCGCCGATGCTCGACTCACACGCGATCGGGCCCTGATTGCCGACGCGGCAGGTGTTGTCCTGCCAGGTGTGGGAGCGTTCGGCCCGTGCATGAAGGCGCTGCATGCCACCGGGCTTGATGAGGTGGTTCTGGAAACAGTGGAGGCCAACGTGCCGTTCTTCGGCATAT
>CAZDYO010000166.1:0-5897 GCA_964509555.1 uncultured Acidimicrobiales bacterium | reverse complement strand
ACGTGATGCGTGACAGCCTGGTCACCGCATTCCCCTTCTTCGTCCTCATTGGTCTCGTGCTGGTCTCGAGCATCTACCAGCAGAAGCAGATCCAGGGGCGCAACACCGGTTCGCAGGTCAACCCCCAGCAGCAGATGATCATGAAGATCATGCCCTACATGCTTCCGGTGTTCAGTTTCACGATGCCGGCCGCGTTGGTGGTCTATTTCGTGATCTCGAACGTCTACCGGATCGGCCAACAGGCCTACATCACCCATTCGCTCTACAGCGGTGACGACAGCCTGGGTGCGCAGGTGGCCAAGCAACGCAAGAACGACAAGGCCGGTTCCGATGGATCGTCCGGCTCCAAATCGGGTGGATCGGTGTCGACGGCATCGAAGGGTCCACGTCAGAGCGGTAAGAAGGACCTTTCGGCAAAGCGCCTCAAGAGCGAACGAGAGGCCAAGGAATCCGACGGAAAGCAGTCTTCGGCCAAGTCTGCCGGCAAGTCGACGGCCAAGAAGCAGCGGGGATCAGGCAGAGCAAAGCCGGACTCCACCAAGCGTTCTTCCAAGTCGACATCCAAGCAGGGTCGTGGGGCCAGACAGGGCGGGACCACGGGCAAGGCGCCCACTCGTGGCAGAGGTGGACGAACCACCGAGCCGGGGAGCCCACAACATCGCAAACGCAAGAAATAGCTGTCGACAGGCGGATTCGGCGATCGTCGAGTCCGTGGTTCATGTTGGCACATATTCGCCGGGAGGCAGAGAGTGGAATGGGTTGAAGGAGTTGGAAGCTCCATAGCAGAGGCCACAGAGATGGCCCTTGAAGCACTCGGAGTTCATGAGGACGATGCCGAAGTCGAGGTCGTGAACGACGTCAAGGTCGGGCTTTTCAATCGAGTCAAGGACAAGGCCCGCGTTCGCGTTCGGGTGAAGCCCGCGGTACCACGGTCGAAAGATGACAAGCGTCGGAGACGAGGCCGATCCGGTGGTGGCCAGGCGCGCATCCAGGGCGGACCGGGTTCGAAACAGGGGCAGAAGGCCGGCCAGAAGTCCAAGAAGTCCGGCTCGCAGACCTCAGGTCGCGGTGGTGGGCAGAAGCCTTCCAAGCGCGGGCCAGAGGCTCGCTCTGCGGGCGAAAGTGCAGGTCAGAAGGGTGGACGGGATGGAAATCGCAAACGCAATGGTGGTCAGAAGGCCGCCTCGAAGCCAGAGGATGAGAACATGGAATCAATGACACTTTCCGAGCAGGCCGATCTCGCGGAGGCCTTTGTAACCGGGCTCGCTGCCGAGTTCGGTGAGACGGTCACGTTTGAGCGGGTCGACGTCGACGAATCGGAGATTCGGGTGATCGTGAGTGGTGAGAATCTCGGTCGGATGATCGGCCGAAGGGGCACCACAGCGAATTCGATCGATGAGTTGGTGCGCACCGTTCTCCAGCGGAGGGCCGGGAGTGGCCGTGATGGTCGTATCCGTGTCGATATCGGCGGCGTGGCCGGACGCCGCGAGGAAGCACTCAGGGCTTTCTGCAAGAAGGTGGCCGCCCAGGTTCGTGAGACCGGAAAGGAAGTCGCTCTTGAGCCCATGAGGGGTTCCGATCGCAAGATCGTCCACGATGCCATGACCGAGGAGGACGGCGTGGACACCACGTCTGAGGGTGAGGATCCCAATCGTCGTGTCGTCGTGGTCCCGGCCGGGAATGACGACTGAGAGCTTTCTGAGGGCCGTCGACGAAGCTTGGGGGCCCGCCAGGGCCGCTGGAGTGGTCGGTGGTGCATCAATCGAGGACTTGTTCGATCACGCGGCCGGGTTCATCCCGGCCGCTTTTCGCGTCCATTCCCCCATCGAATGCATCGATGTGGGAACTGGCGCCGGCCTCCCCGGCTTGCTGTTGGCCCATCAGTTGCCGCTGAGTCACTGGACACTGTTGGACTCCAATGAGCGTAGATGCGACCTGGCTCGGATGGCTCTCGTGGCCTCAGGCTTGGAGTCACGTGTGGACATTGTGCATGCTGATGTCGGGGATTTCGGATCTGTTGGTGGAGGCAGACGTAGATTCGATCTCGTGGTGGCCCGGTTGTTCGCTGGGTTCCCCGAGACCGCGGAGTGTTGCCTCCCGTTGTTGAGGGTCGGTGGGAGCATGGTGGTGTCGTGCTCGCGGGATGCCCTTCCCAGTTGGGAATCGACCCCACTTGGTCGCCTCGGCGGCGAGTTCGTTGAATCCTGGGTGGTTGGAGAGGGCGTTTATGTCCGCGTGATGGGTGTTGAGGGTCTCGAGGACCGTTTTCCACGACGGCTCGCCTCGCGCCGCCGGAAGCCGTTCCCGGGCTGAACATTTCGTGTTTCACGTGAAACACTCCCCCATCGGTCAGTGGATGCCGGGATCAATTGGTGGAGGGTCCTTGTAACCTTCGACGCGTTCAGGAAGTATTGAACGACTGTCCGAAAGGAAGGCCACCTGGTGTCGGCTGCCAAGAAGCAAAGCTCCAAGGCGGGATCACCGCGAATATTTGCCGTTGCCAATCAAAAGGGCGGGGTTGGAAAGACCACCACCACCGTGAATCTTGGTGCAGCGATGGCCGATCTGGGTCTCAGGGTCCTGGTGGTTGACTTGGATCCCCAGGCCAATGCCAGTACCGGATTGGGTCTCAACACCTCGCAACTTGAGAATTCGATGTACGACGTATTGTTGCAGGGCATGCCCATGGAGGACGTGGTTGAGCCCGTGGCCGTCAAGAATCTCTTCGTGGCGCCGGCCAGTCTCGACTTGGCTGGTGCCGAGATTGAGTTGGTTCCGGCATTCAGCAGGGAACGCAAGCTCAAGGAGGCCATCGCCACGGTGATCGACGACTACGACATCGTCCTCATCGATTGCCCGCCCTCACTGGGATTGTTGACCATCAACGGTCTCACGGCCGCTACCGAGGTCATGGTTCCGATCCAGACCGAGTACTACGCACTCGAAGGCGTGGGCCAGTTGATGAGAAACGTCGACCTTGTTCAGCGAAACCTCAACCCCGGACTGGTGGTCAGTACCATCGTCCTGGTGATGTTCGATGCCCGCACAAAGCTTTCTGGAGCTGTGGCCGATGACGTGCGCGAGCATTTCGGTGAGAAAGTATGTCGGCAGGTGATCCCGAGATCAGTACGACTGAGCGAGGCCCCAAGTTTCGGCCAACCGATCACCGTGTTCGATCCGGTATCACGAGGTGCGATCGCATATCGAGAACTTGCCAGCGAGATAATCGACCGGGGAGCAGACCATGGCCCGTCGTAGTGGTTTGGGAAAGGGTCTCAGTTCTCTGATTCCCGCCGATCTGGAAGGGGATGGCGCGGTTTACCGAGAGATCGACATCGACTCTGTGGTCACCAACCGATTCCAGCCCCGCGAACACTTCGATGAGGAGTCGCTGGCATCTCTGGCGGCTTCGATAGCGGAACTCGGGGTCATTCAGCCGATCGTCGTGAGAGATGCTGACGACGGTGGATACGAATTGATAGCGGGGGAGAGGCGCTGGCGGGCGGCCAAGCGAGCCGGGCTACCTGCCATTCCAGCCCTGATAAGGGGGGTAGACGACCTCTCGAGTCTTGAGACAGCCGTGGTCGAAAACCTCCACCGCCAGGACTTGAACGCTCTTGAAGAGGCCGCGGCCTACCAGCAACTCATCGAGGATTTCGGGCTCACCCAGGACTCGGTGGCCAAACGTGTGGGCAGGTCGAGGTCGGCGGTGGCCAATGCCATCAGGCTGCTGCAGCTGCCGCCAACGGTGCAGCAACTGGTGATCGAGGGGCGCATCTCCGCAGGCCATGCCCGGGCGCTGTTGGCCACCCCGGATCGCGAACTGCAGGAACTCCTGGCCAGCCGCATAGTTTCGGAAAACCTCACCGTCCGTGATGTTGAGGAACTGCTGAGGCCGGAGGAGGAGCCTGAGGAAGAGTCCGATCCCGAGTCGGATTCCGACAACAACGAGGGGCGAGTGCCGACACCCGGGAACGTTCCCGAGCCGGCCGTACTCGAGTTGGAGGAGTTGCTATCGGCAAGACTTGACACCCGGGTCAAGGTGAAACTCGGCAGGGGACCGGGGAAACTGATTGTCGACTTTGCTGATTTGAACGATCTGGAGCGGATTTACCGGGTCATAACCCCACCAGGGACCATCGTCTGACCCAAGGGTGTGACAAATGTCACATTAGGGTTAGGGTCAAGCAGTTATCCACCCCACTGGATAACCATGTGGACAACTTTCGATGCGGCGAATAACACGGCCGGAAGCGGTCAGCTCTGAAGCAGGGGATCGGCGCACCAATCAGTGAGCGCGCTCCTTACGGTGGCCACGATGGCCGCGGCGTTCTCGACCACCAGCGGTGGCGGGCCCAGGCGACACCACACGGCAGGCATTCTCGTGCCCCGAAGAATCGGCAGCCGAAGTCCCGAAGCCGGAAGATCACAATCGAGCACCCCACCGAGCCCGGTTGCGCACCGAGTGGCCAGAGCGTGACCCCCGGCCGACTGGAAGCCCTCGGTGGCGAAGTAGGCGATCGACAGATCCTCGCTGGCCAGGGTCATGCCTATGAACACGTCGCCGTCCCATTCGTTGGCCGCCTTGGCCTGCACGGCCAGATCAGGATGATGAAGTGCCAATACCTGTGCGCCGTCGACCTTGAGCCGCCGGGCCAGGGAGTCGACAACGGCTGGAAGTCCGCCGGCCTCTCCCAACACCAGGCGCCGTCCGGCAATGACGCCGGGCCGGTTTCGGAGAACCTCGGCCTCGCGAACCTCGGCGACGGTTTTCGACCCGGCAACGCGGCCACGCAGGTTGGCAAGGCATCTCACGGTGTCAAGTCCAAGGACCCCGTCCGGGGTGAGGCCCTGATTCCTTTGGAAATCTCGAAGGGCCCGCTCGGTGTCGGGTCCGAAGATTCCATCGACCCAACCGGCGTCGAACCCCAGAGCGCCGAGCTGCTGCTGCAACTGCATGACATCGTCACCGCGCGACATCGGAGACCGAAGGTAGAGCATTCGATCGCCGAGATGATGGTCGGCCTCCACCAGGGCGGCCCAGGTCTGGGGGCCACATATTCCGTCGACGATGATGCCTCGATCCTTCTGAAACTGCTTCACCGACTCCGTGGTGGCCGCATCGAACACATCAAGGTCGCCTAGGTCGTCGCCGACAACCGCGGCCAGTCGGCGATGGAGATCGCGGACCGATGGGCCCAAGTCGCCAACACGAAGTGGCAGACCGGGAGTGGTCAAGATGGGCCAATGGCTGCGATGGACATCAGGTACGGATCGTACCCCGGGAGTGCCGACGCGAAACGACCGACCCGAGGGCCGGCCGTGTCACTTGTGTGGGTCGGTGGTACCGACCATTTGGGGGAGAGCTCTCAGATGAAATCAGCGAGATCGGCCAGCAGGGCCTGCTTGGGCTTGGCGCCGACCATCCGCTTCACGGGCTGGCCGTCGTTGAAGAGGATCAGAGTGGGGATACTCATGACCTCGAACCTACGGGCCACCCCCTGAGCCTCGTCGACGTTCAACTTGGCGATCCTGATGGATCCGGGATTCTCTGCCGCGATCTCCTCAAGAACCGGAGCGATCATCTTGCATGGCCCGCACCACTCGGCCCAGAAGTCGACCAGCACGGGCTCGGTCGAGCCGCTGATCTCTTCATCGAAGGTGGCATCGGAGAGGTGGGTAATAGTCGCGGACATCATTGGTCCTTTCGTGGACAGGCACTTGGGTGCATCGTGATCAACAACACCCGGAGTGTTGTCGCTATTCCTCGACCGACACTACATGTGGCGAATGACACAGCCGGAAAGACGGTTGCGTTGGGAAAAGGGGTGCGTCTATGTGGGGGATGTACTGTTGATCGTGCAATCAGTATGCGACAAAGGGAATGTCTTGTTTAT
>CAZDYO010000165.1:0-5935 GCA_964509555.1 uncultured Acidimicrobiales bacterium | reverse complement strand
CCACCAACCCAGCCCACCAAAACAACCTCACCCGAAACCGATCGGTGGATTGAGGATTAGTCAGAAAAGCCGGGAGGGGGTTTGCGGGCGGCCAGGTGCGCTTCGTGGCGGTCGTTGGCGCGCCAAGCTTCGGAGTGGTGGACGATCTCCAGTCCGGTGGCGAGGTCCGGGAGTTCGCCGGGCTCCACCAGGAACCGGCGGCCGGGGCGTTCGTGGCGTTCGAGATTGGTGACCGTGGCGACGACGATGAAGAGCCATCCGCCGGGTACGAGGGTGTCGATCATTGCCGGGATCAGGTTTCGCTGAAGAAAGTTGGCCGAGGTGATCACGTCCCACGGGCCGGCGGGAAACGGATCGGAGTCGAGGTCGGCCTCGATCGTGGAGATCTCAACCCCGGCCATGAGGGCGTTGTCGCGGGCGATCGACAGGCCCACATCGCTCACATCAACGACCGTGACCTTGAACCAGTTGCGAGCCAACTCGATGGCGTCGGACGACCCGCCGCCGGCCACATCGAGCAGCCGCTTTTCGCCGGCCACGTGATCGGTGACCAGCTTCACCAGCGACGAAGAGTGGGACGTGCCGACCTCGCGACCGGCCCATTTGTCGTTCCACTTCTGGCGGTCGTTGGCGCCCATCTCTCAGCTCTCCTCGGTGGGTGGCTCCGGTTCGAGTTCGGCTACCACGGTGATCTCATTGGTGTCGGCAGCGACTCCGGGTTCGACCGACCGGACCGACCCTGCTGCCTTCACATCGTCGATCACCAAATCGAGAGTGGCGAGCCGCTCGGCCGACGCGGTGAATGTGGCTGACAGCACTGGTGTGCGCAGCTTGCGTTTGGCCTCGGACTTCTGCCGGCGGACCGCGCTCAGGGCGGCAGCGGCGACCTCGCTGGGAGCCGAGCCGATGCCACCGGCCGCGCTTCGCAACCCCGAAGATTCGGGCCAGGCCGACATGTGGATCGACCCGCCGTTCCACCAACTCCAGACTTCTTCGGTGACAAAGGGCAGGATCGGGGCGAACAGCCGCTGGAGGGTGGACAACGCCATTCGCAACGAGTGGCGGGCCGACTCGGCACGAGCGTCGCCGTACTCGCCGTAGGCCCGGGCCTTGACGAGTTCCATGTGGTCGTCGGTGAACGACCAGAAGAACGTCTCGGTGCGTTCCATGGCCCGGGCGTAATCGAACGCCTCGAACGCCTTGGTGGCCTCGTCGACCAGATCGGCCAGACGATCCAGCATTGAACGGTCGAGCGGTTCGGTGATGAGAGACGCATCGATCGAGCGGTCGCCGTCGCCGAAGCCGAGTACGAACTTGGAGGCGTTGAGCAACTTGATCGACAGCCGCCGGCCGATCTTCATCTGGCCCTCATCGAACGCGGTGTCGGTGCCCGGCCTTCCGCCGGCAGCCCAGTAGCGCACCGCGTCGGAGCCATATTGCTCAAGCAGATCGGTGGGAACGACCACGTTGCCCTTCGACTTCGACATCTTCTTGCGGTCGGGGTCGAGGATCCAGCCCGACAGGGTGGCATTGCGCCAGGGGACGGTGTCGGCATCGAAGTGGGCACGAACAACCGAGGAGAACAGCCAGGTGCGAATGATGTCGTGGGCCTGCGGACGCATGTCCATCGGGAAGGTGGCCTTGTGGAGCGTCTCATCGGTACGCCATCCGGTGGCGATCTGCGGGGTGAGCGACGAGGTGGCCCAGGTGTCCATCACGTCGGGATCGGCGACGAAGCCTCCGGGACGGCCACGTTGGGCCTCGTCGTATCCGGGCGCGGGTTCGGCCTGTGGGTCGACCGGTAGCGACTTGGACGCCGGCGTGATGGGCGACGAATACATGGGTTCGCCCTCGGCATCGAGGGGATACCACAGCGGGATCGGCACGCCGAAGAACCGTTGTCGGCTTATGAGCCAGTCGCCGTTGAGGCCCTCGACCCAGCTGGCGAACCGGGTCTGCATGTAGCCGGGCACCCAGTTGATCTGGTCGCCGCGGGCGACGAGTGCGTCTCGCAGGTCGGTGTCGCGGCCGCCGTTGCGGATGTACCACTGGCGACTCGACACGATCTCGAGGGCCTTGTTGCCCTTCTCGAAAAACTTGACCGGATGGGTGATCGGCCGGGGGTCGCCTTCCATGTCGCCGGACTCGGCGAGCAGCCGGACGATCTCTTTCTTGGCCGGCTCGACCTTGAGCCCGGCGAGCTCTGCGTAGGCCGCGCGGCCGGCTCCGCTGGTGATGGCCTCCGGGGTCTCGGTGGCGAACCGGCCGTCGCGTCCGATCACGGTGCGAACGGGCAGGTTGAGCTCGCGCCACCAGGTGACGTCGGTGGTGTCGCCGAAGGTGCAGATCATGGCAATACCCGTGCCCTTGTCGGGCTCGGCCAGCTCGTGGGCCAGCACAGGAATCTCGACGCCGAACAGGGGGCTGGTGACGGTGGTGCCGAACAGCGGCTGGTAGCGCTCGTCGTCGGGGTGGGCGACCAGCGCCACGACCGCCGGCACCAGTTCTGGGCGGGTTGTGTCGATCCAGATCCAGCCGCCGTCGGGCCGGGCGAACCGCAGCTTGTGGTAGGCGCCGGGCATCTCGCGGTCTTCGAGTTCGGCCTGGGCGACGGCGGTCTGGAAGGTGACATCCCAAAGTGATGGCGCTTCGACCTGGTAGGCCTCGCCGCGTTCGAGGTTCTCGAGGAAGGCGAGTTGACTGATGCGACGGCAGTGGTCGTTGATGGTCTCGTAGGTGCGTGACCAGTCGACCGACAGGCCCAGCCTGCGGAACAGGCCCTCGAATGCCCTTTCGTCGACTCCGGTGAGTTCGACGCACAGTTCGATGAAGTTGGGTCGACTGATCGAGATGGTGCGGCGCTTCTTGATGGCCTTGGGGTCGCCGGCATCGTCGGGGGCGGTGAAGTCCGGATCGTGGGGGAGGGATGGGTCGCATCGGACCCCGTAGTAGTTCTCGACTCGACGCTCGGTGGGCAGACCGTTGTCGTCCCAGCCCATCGGGTAGAACACCTCGCGTCCGGCCATGCGCTGGTAGCGGGCGATGGTGTCGGTGTGGGTGTAGCTGAACACGTGGCCCACGTGGAGCGAGCCGCTGACGGTGGGTGGGGGCGTGTCGATCGAGAAGACCTCGTCACGCGTTTTGGTGGCGTCGAACCGGTAGATCTGGTCGCGCTCCCATGCATCGGCCCACTTCTCCTCGACACCTTCGAGGCTGGGCTTGTCGGGAATCTGCGAAGTGCTCATACGGCGGACAACGCTACCCGCCGCGGGAGCGATGGTCGCAGTGTGTTTCAGGGCTTCGGTGCGATCGGCGCCGGACCCGATGACAGGCCGACCACCAACTCGGGAGCGAAGAAGTGGACACGGGGTGCGGCGGTGTGCTCGCCGGTGTGTCCCCGCTGGTCGATCAGTGAGTTGGCCACCGCTGCCGCCATCCGTCCGAGGGGCTGGCGCAGGGTGGTCAGTGGTGGGTCGGTGAAGGTGGCCATGGCGGTGCCGTCGAATCCGATCACCGAGATGTCGTCGGGTACGACGAGTCCCGCGTATCGAGCCGCGCGGATTGCGCCGAGTGCCATGAGGTCGGAGCCGGCCACGATCCCGGTGACACCGCGTTCGATGAGCGCCGCGGCCGCGGCTTGGCCGCCCTCGGCTGTGAACAGGGTCTCGATGATCAGCGACGGGTCGAACTCGCCCACGAGGTTTTCCATTGCCGATCTGTAGCCGGCGGTCTTGGTAATTGAGGACACGAATCGTGATGGGCCGACGAGAAGCCCGATTCGTTTGTGGCCGAATGAGTGGAGGTGTCGTACGGCCATTTCGGCTCCGGACGATTCGTCGACGGCGATCGCCGGAGCTGGAGCGTTGTCGGTGATTCCGTTGACCATCACCAACGGCATGTGGGCGTCGGTGAGGGGCCGGTAGATGGAGCGGTCCTGGGTGAGGTCGCTGTAGCGGCCGGTGACGATGACAATCCCGGCTGCCCCGAGGTCGACGAGTCGGTCTATGTAGTCCTGTTCGTGGACGGTCTCGCTGGTGGCGACGCACACCATCGACATGATTCCGTAGAGCGCGAGTCGACTATCGATTAATTGCGCAAGGCTTGCAAAGACCGGGTTGTCGATTTCGGGGGTGATGATTCCGACCAGGTCGGAGTTCTCGCGACGCACCGGTTCGGAGTATCCGAGTTCGCGCACGGCCTTGAGGACCTTGCTGCGGGTCCGTTCGGCCACCCCGATTTTTCCGTTGAGTACGCGGCTGACCGTGGCCTCGGAAACGCCGGCCAAGACGGCGGCCTCGTGAAGTCGTGGTCGTGCTGTCATGCTTGATCTGCCTATCACGTCTGGACGTCCAACGACGAGTGCCCGCCGCAAGTATTTGCAAGTGTCTAGATCATTTTGCGCAAAACTTGCAAGTTTCTGCAAGAAGTGGTTGCATGCCTGCACCGGCAACGGGAGACGAGGGGCTCCATCGACCCGCCAAACGCGAGGCGATCCGGCATATCGGAGGGATCCAACCCGTGAAGCGCAATATTTGGAAGTTGCTCGCCGTGCTGGCCAGCGTGACTCTGTTTGCCGCCGCTTGTGGCGACAGTTCGAGCACGGCGACCGAGAACAGCGACGCACCGACAACCACAGCGGCTCCGGCCACGACCACAACCGCGACCGCCACCACCACCACAACAACGACCGAGGCTCCGCTGCCGACGTTGCTCATCTGGGCCGACGACACCCGTGCCCCGGTCATCCAGGAGTTCGGCGATCAGTTCGGCGCCGACAACGGTGTCAACGTCGAGGTCCAGCAGGTCGACTTCGGTTCGATCCGTGATCAGCTCGGTGTGGCCGGCCCCGCCGGGGAAGGCCCCGACATCATCATCGGCGCCCACGACTGGCTCGGTGAGCTCGCCACCAACGGTGTCGTGGCCCCCATCGACATCTCCGGAATCGCCGATCAGTTCCTGCCGGTCGCGGTCAACGCCATGAGCTACGACGGCGTCACCTACGGCCTGCCCTACTCGGTTGAGAACATCGCCCTGATCCGCAACACCGATCTCGTCCCCGAGCCGGTAGCGACCTTCGCCGAGCTGGAGAAGATCGCTCTCGATCTCAAGGCAGCCGGCACCGTCGACGTGCCCTTGGCTGTTCAGGAGGCCCCCGGCGACCCGTTCCACAACTACCCGATGTTCACCGCAGCCGGTGGCGTGGTGTTCGGCCGCAACGCCGACGGTTCCTACAACCCCGACGATCTCGGTATCGACAGCGAGGGTGGCCTCGCCGCCGGACGCAAGTTCTCCGAATGGGCCGCATCCGGCCTCATCAGCGGCGACGTCAACTACGACGTCATGATCGAGTCGTTCAGCACCGGCAAGGCCCCGTTCGCCATCACCGGTCCCTGGGCCACAGGCTCGTTCGCCGACGCCGGTGTCAACTACTCGGTCGATCCGTTCCCGACCGTCGATGGTGGCGAAGCATCGCCGTTCGTGGGCGTGCAGGGTTTCATGGTTTCGGCGTTCGCCGAGAATCCGCTCCTCGCGGAGACCTTTGTGGTCGACTACATGGGAACCAAGGATGCTCAGGTGAAGCTCTACGAAGCCGGTGGTCGTCCCCCCGCACATCTCGGTGCCATTGAAGTCGCCAGCAGCGATCCCGACATCCAGGGATTCGCCGCCGCTGGCACCAACGGCGCAGCAATGCCCGCCATCCCGGAGATGGGCGCAGTCTGGTCGGCATGGACCGACGCCTACTCACTCATCTTCTCAGGTGAGGATTCAGACGCTGCCCTCAAGGACGCAGCGGCTCAGATCCGTGACCTGATCGCGCAGGGCTGATCGGGAAACGTTGACGACGGCGTCGGACACATGACTCAAGACGAGGTAATGGTCCGACGCCGTCGCCCTCCCCGCACCGGCACGATCCGTGCGGGGGCACTGGTCCGGA
>CAZDYO010000164.1:0-5949 GCA_964509555.1 uncultured Acidimicrobiales bacterium | reverse complement strand
GTACGTTCGGGGTAATTCAACGTTGTCTGTATGGGGCAGCAATTCGGCTATGATGCGGCCAGCGGCGGCGGAGGCCGGTTCGATGAGTTCCCACGTGGGGTGCTCCGCCCACTCCGCGCCCATTCCG
Source organism: uncultured Acidimicrobiales bacterium (assembly GCA_964509555.1). Taxonomy (GTDB): domain Bacteria; phylum Actinomycetota; class Acidimicrobiia; order Acidimicrobiales; family Aldehydirespiratoraceae; genus SZUA-87. The sequence continues at coordinate 5,822 of CAZDYO010000164.1, read as the reverse complement.
GGCTTTTGGGATCCCTGGCCGGGATATGTGAAAAGAATCATTCAGGCGCCTTGTGAGCGATTGTTGTGGCCATTGTGACCCAGACTCTGTCGCAAGGGTTTCATTACCACTCGGTAAGTGGAGTGGAATGTGTCACCGGTGTCACTTCGAGGCGGCGATGTCACGTTGAGGTGTCGGGCGAAGCATCAGAACGACGCGGCCATTCCGAGATCGCTTGTTGATTACGGCGAATCGACGATTCCCTGACCACAGCGATCACGATCAGCAGCAGGGCGACACGTCGGACGAAGGTTGGGGGGTTTCGGAGCATCGACGAGAGGCTACGCTGCGGCGCACACTGCAAACACATCCAGCCCGGGTGGTGGAATTGGCAGACACGACGGACTCAAAATCCGTTGCTTTCACGAGCGTGCGGGTTCAAGTCCCGCCCCGGGCACCAATCAATGACCCTGACGGGGGCAATCGCTCCTCCGGGAGCATTCCGGTCGAGCCGGACCTCTGGTGCGCCGTGGTCCCACGAGGCGTCAGCCGGTGTGTCCGCGGGGTGGTCGGCGATTGGGAGCGACGGCACAGGGGAGGTGCTTGGTGACCTCGATCGCCTTCGCCCGCGACTTTGTGGAGCGGGCGAGCACGACGCCCGATGAGGTCCGCCTCGACACAACCTCCACCGGTCCGTCAGTTCATCGAGTGAGATTTTCATACGGGCCCGCCATGGCACTCGCACGGCAGGACAATTGTGTCCGCCCGTCGGAGGGATCAAACGGGCGGAGCCACCGGCCGGTCGATGGTGAGAATCTCGGCAAGGTTCTTCTTCGTCAGGTATGGCACCAGCGTGCCCTCCGCCGGGTATCCGATCGGAAACACGATCGAAGGTCGCTCGTTGTCGGGTCGTCCGAGAATCTTCGACAGAAACGCCATTGGCGTGGGTGTGTGGGTGAGCGTGACCAGGCCCATGTTGTGGATCGCCGACAGGAACAGTCCGGCCGCGATGCCGCAACTCTCCTTCACGTAGTAGTTGTGGAGCACTTGGCCGTCGGGGCCGTGTCGGTATCGCTGTTCGAACAGGACAACGATCCAAGGTGCGACCTCGAGGAACTCCTTGTGCCAGTCGGTGCCGAGGTGAGCGAGCGATTCCCGCCACTCCCGGTTCATGCGGCCGTTGAGGTAGTTGGTCCGCTCTTCGGCCTCGGCCGCCTCGCGAATCCGCTTTTTGAGTTCCTGGTTGCTGACGGCCACGAAGTGCCAGGGCTGGAGATTGGCGCCGGATGGTGCGGTTCCCGCCGTGGCCACGGCGGTGGCGATCAAGTCGGCCGGGACGTCACGGTCGGACATCATTCGTACGGAACGCCGCTTGGCCATGAACTCCAGATGGTCCGACGCCCTTTGTCTCATTTCCGGCACGGATCGACTCGTATGGGCAAGGGGCGTGAACGGATGGGAGGCCGCCACCTCCTCGGAGGGATAAGGAAATTCGTGGGGCGTCTCCATGTTGTGACGGTGTAACGCGTCGGCGACGATCCTGCTCAATCGGATCCGGGAGCGGCCGACCGTCGCTCGTCCACGAACCTGGTGAGAGCGGACAGGTCGGGGGAGCTGCAGCTGAGCTTCCATGTCCATGCCGTGGCCACCACGGCAGCCGGCAGGTCGGCCGCTGGTGCGACCACCACGTCGGGTCCGGCCAGGGAGGTGACCATGCCGACCTGATCCGCCGGGAGATCGGGGTCGTATTGCACCAGCGCGGATCCGCTTTCGAGGATTGACACCTGTATGGCCGGATCGATGGAGGTGTCGAGGACTCCGGTCGGCAGCGCCCCGGAGACATGGGGGCCGGACGTGGGTGGGTCGGTGAGGAACACCGCGGTGCCCGGATCGAGCACGTGCAGGAAGGACGCCGGGTCGGCGGGCTCGCGCAATTCCGTGCAGGCCGACGAACCGTTGGTGCCGCAGGATGAGACCGCAATTGCGGCGATGACGGCCGAGGCGACGGATTTGATCATGTGCCCACTTTGCCGCGGGATGCCGATTTCGCGTCCCTTCGGCCCGATGGTTCTAGAGTGGCCCAATGAAGCGGGCCAGGATTGAGCGTCGTCTCCGGCAGATCAGTCAGCAGATCAAGAATCTTCGCGACGACATCGGTCAGACCGAGGAGCAGTCGCGCCAGCTCGAAGACGAGGCCGACAACGCGAGGATTCGCGCACTTGTGTCGGAGACCCCGCTGGCGGAGCGGGAGCATCGTCAGGCCGATCGACACTCGGAGCGTCTGCGCCGCCACCGGGAACGATCACTGGAGAGGCTTCGGGAGTTGCAGGTCGAGCAGGATCAGCTGCTTGATCGGCTCAGCTCGCTGTGAGCGAGACCATCCGGGAAGGACCGGCCCCGGTGAGGGTGCTGGTCGCGGAAGACGAGGCCATCATCCGGCTCGATTTGGTGGAGCTGCTCGAGGCCGAGGGCTATGAGGTCGTGGCAACGACGGGTCGAGGCGACGAGGCAGCGAGGCTCGCCATGTCCCACCAGCCCGATGTGACGATTCTCGACATAAAGATGCCGGGCATGAGCGGGATTGAGGCTGCCGGCGTCATCTCGTCCACCTGCGATACGGCCATCGTGATACTCACGGCGTTCGCACAGCGAGAGTACGTTTCCGACGCGAACGCAGCCGGGGTGATGGCGTATCTGGTCAAGCCCTACCAACGCGCCGACCTTGCTCCGGCGATCGAGTTGGCGCTCTCGCGGTTCCGCGAGTTGCGTGGCGCACTCGGGAAGGTCGAGGATCTCGAGCGTCGTCTTGTCGATCGCAAGATCATCGACCGGGCCAAGGGTCTGTTGATCGACATACATGGGATGAGCGAGAGCGATGCCTTCGGGTTTCTCCAACAAAGTGCCATGTCGGCTCGGCGCCGCATGGCGGATGTGGCCGACGACGTGATCGCCGGGTCGCTCGCCCCCTGAGTGAGTAGGGTCGTCGTCGATGGCCAAAGTGATGTTGATCGACGGTAACTCTCTCACCTACAGGGCGTTTTTTGCGCTTCCGACCGACATGGCCACGGCCTCCGGTCAGGTCACCAACGCGGTTTTCGGTTTCACCTCGATGCTGATCAACCTGCTCAAGGACCACAAGCCCGACCTGCTTGGAGTGGCGTTCGACCGAAGGGAGCCGACGTTCCGCCACGAGGCACTGCCCTCCTACAAGGCCAATCGCGACTCGACCCCCGACATCCTCATCCAGCAGATGGGAATGGTCCGCGAGTTGCTTGATGTGCTTGGAATCGCGTCGACCGACATCGTCGGGTACGAGGCCGATGATGTGATCGCAACCTTGGCACGCGAGGGACGGGACGCGGGACACGATGTGATCGTGGTCACCGGCGACCGCGACAGCTACCAGTTGGTTGAGGATCCCCACATTCGGGTTCTCTACAACAAGAGGGGGGTGTCCGACTACGCCCTCTACGACGAGGCCGGAATACTCGAACGCACCGGCGTCAGGCCGGCCGATTACGTGCAGTACGCGGCTCTGCGTGGCGACCCGTCCGACAATCTTCCGGGAGTTCCGGGTGTGGGTGAGAAGACCGCTGCCAAGTTGATCAACGAACGGGGTGGGATCGACGGGATCTACGCGTCCCTCGACGAACTCACCCCCAAGCTGCGGGAGAACCTGATGGCCCACGAGGCCAACGTTCGCAACAACGTGGAGCTGATGACCCTGGTCAGCGATGTCGATCTTGGCATCGGGGTCAGCGACATGTCGTTCGGTGTGCCCGACGCCGCGGCGGTGAGAGAAATGTTCGACTTTCTCGAGTTTCGAAACCTCTTCAATCGGCTTGCGGCGGTCTTGCCGGGCCTGTCCGAATCCGGTGGGAACGCGGGAGGGGCCGCCGTCGATGTTCTCGAAGCCGAGGTCTCGGTCATCGGATCCGTCGATGAGGCCGTGGCTGCCATCACCGGTTTGTCGCCTGTCGATTCAAGGCCGGTGGCCGCGGCCATGAGTCCCGATCCCGACACCGCGGGGCTGTCGGTTCTTGCCGACCCGAAGATGGGCGAGGTATTCCACCTCCCCATGGCGTTGATCACGCGACCCGAGGTCGGAATCGCACTTCAGCATCTCTTCTCCAAAGATGGTCCGGGAGTCGCGATTCACGATGCCAAGCCGGTGGTCCGGTGTCTGCTTGATGCCGGTATCGATGTGACCGGTCTGGTTTTCGACTCGACTCTCGCCGGCTACCTACTGGATCCGGCGGGACGTACATATCGGGTGGTGGATCTTCTGCGTCGCTTCGCCGATGCCGAGCTCCCCGAATCCGGTCCGCCATCAGGGCAGCTGGATCTCGACGGCGAGTCCACGGCGGGTTCGCTGCTCGCGGCACGCGAGGCGCTCGCTGTCGACCGCTTGATCGACCCGATGCGGGATTCGATGGCGTCGCAGGGGATGCTGGAACTTCACGACAAGCTCGAGATTCCTCTCGTGCGGGTGTTGGCGCGCATGGAGTCGATCGGGATCGGTGTCGACCGGGAGGCGCTGACCAGGATTCGCGACTCGCTCAACTCCGAGGCCTCGGTACTGCGAGCCCAGCTGGTGTCCGATGCCGGCCACGAGTTCAACGTCAACTCGACCAAGCAGCTGCGCGAGGTGCTGTTCGACGAGCTCGGCCTCACCCCACACAAGAAGACCAAGACCGGCTACAGCACCGATGCCCAGACCCTGGAGAAGATGCGCGGCGAGCATCCGATCGTCGAACACCTTCTCGAATACCGCGAGGTCGAGAAGCTCAGGTCCACCTACGGTGAGGGGCTGCTCGCCGAGGTCGACCCCGACGACCGGATTCGGGCCACGTTCAACCAGACCGTTGCCCGTACCGGGCGTCTCAGTTCGGATGCGCCCAACCTCCACAACATTCCGGTTCGGTCGGAGCGCGGCCGGGTGTTCCGGTCCGCTTTCGTCGCCCCCGAGGGAAGCAAGCTGGTAGTAGCCGACTACGACCAGATCGAGCTGCGTTGCATCGCCCACCTTGCCGACGATCCCGGGTTGATACGGGCGTTCGAGGCCGGCGACGACATCCACACCACGGTGGCCTCCAATGTTTTCGGGGTCAAGGCTTCCGAGGTGGATCATGAGATGCGGGCCAAGGCCAAGATGGTTTCGTACGGCCTGGCCTACGGGATGGAGGCCTACGGACTCGCTCAGCGTCTCAACGTCCCCACCGGCGAGGCCGCGGAGATTCTCGACGCTTACTTCGCGGCCTTTCCGTCCGTGCGGGCCTACATGGACCGTGCGGTGGCACAGGCACGGGAGCGTGGTTACACCGAGACCCTGTTCGGCCGACGTAGGCAGATCCCCGAGTTGGCCTCGTCCAACCGGCAGTTGCGTCAGGCCGGTGAGCGTCAAGCCATGAACGCCGGCATCCAGGGTCTTGCCGCCGACATTTTCAAGGTGGCACTGATCGATCTCGACCGGCAGCTCGAGGATGCGGGCATGACCAGTCGGATCGTCCTGCAGGTCCACGACGAAATCCTGGTCGAAGCCCCCGATTCCGAGGTTTCAAATGCCGCCGATCTGGTGACTTCCACCATGACATCGGCATTCGAATTGCGGGTCCCACTCCTGGTCGATCTGAAGGTGGCCTCGACCTGGGCTGAAGCCAAGGGATAGCCGCCGGATGCCGCAGGTGTTCCCTGTGGACAATGGGGATAGCGTTGGGGGGTCGTCTCCCGACGGCCCGGATTGGCCCGATGCCCTTCCGTGACCCTATTTCCTCTACAAAGCAGCTACCAACCGTGTCAGATCAGACCGCAACCGCCGCCTCCGAATCGGAGTTCGGCACCTT
>CAZDYO010000163.1:0-5950 GCA_964509555.1 uncultured Acidimicrobiales bacterium | reverse complement strand
GAATGTGGGTGTGTCGACCGGTCGCATCGGATCACCCACGAAGGGCACCGCGACCTCGGACCTGTCTCGCACGATGAAGGCCACCGGGTCGATATCGGGGAAGTCCGGCATTGAGGCCTCGTATTGCCCCGGCTGCGGCGGAACGAAGGTGACCGGGTAGTAGGGGGTGATGATGCCGTCATCGTGGCGGTCGGTCACCTGTTGGCCGATCGGGGTCCCGCCACTCGAGATGGCGATGGTGGCGGTGGACGGGGCAGATGATCGCATGATGTCGATCTCATCTCTCAGGACGAACGTGATCCGCTGCTCAATGCCGGCGACGGTCACCGACTCGCTGCCGAATCCGACCGGAAACGCCGGGTAGAGAAACGACGGCGCCGACGATCGAGTGGTCTGCTCGTCGGCGGAGTCGCTCGACGAGTTGCCACATGCCGCCAGCAGCCCGGTTCCCATGGTGCCCAGTCCCAGCGTTCCCAGCATGAATGTTCTTCTGTTGATAGCGCTCACAGCGTCCGACCGTAACCTTCTCGCAATGACTACCGGACATCATGGAAGCATCGATCTAGTCGTCGACGGCCGAGAGGTCGAAGTTCCCGACGATGGTTCAACCCTGCTGGACGTGCTGAGGGATCGTCTCGCAATAGTGTCGGTCAAGGACGGCTGCAGTCCCCAGGGCCAGTGCGGATGCTGCACGGTTCTCGTCGATGGTCAGCCCCGGGTGTCGTGCGTGACCCCGGTTCGTCGGGTGCGCGGGCGCGAGGTCACCACCGTCGACGGACTACCCGGTGACGTGGCCGGGAAATGGGCGAGGGCCTTTCACTCGTCCGGAGGCAGTCAGTGCGGCTTCTGCACACCCGGGATCATCTGCCGATTCGAGGGACTGCGGGCCAAGGGTGCCGACCACCGTGACAGGGAGGTCGCGACCAAGGCGCTCCAGGCCCACCTGTGCAGGTGCACCGGATGGCAAACGGTCGTCGACGCGTGGTGCGGGTTCGGTGATCCTGCTGTGACGGCGGCCGATCGGTCGGATCGGGCTGATTCCGAGATGCGCGCCGGAATCGAGGGCGGTTCCCCGCAGTTGGTTGGGCCGGCGGTCGCACTGGGGCGGGGAGGGTTCGCAGTCGACACCGCACCCTCCGACTCGCTGGTGGCCGTGCTCGATGCCAGCGGAGTCGATTGGGTGGTCGGGGCCACTCGCGCCGATGCGCTTCGGGCCGCCGCGAAAGTGCAGGGACGACGCACCACCGGCGACTGGGGACCACCGCTCGAGGTCCCGCCGGGGGAGTGGAGCCTGGAACTGGCCACCTCCTGGGTTGAGCCCGCCTATCTCGAAACCGACTCGGCATGGTGCCTGCCCGGCGGTGAGCCGGCGTCGCCGCTCGCCAATGGAGGGGCCTTCGGGGCCAAGGCGTCAAGTGAACTCGGGGCGGTGGCGCGTCGTCTCGCAGATCATCACGGCCGACCCGTCCTGGCGTTGTTCACACGTGAAGACACCGTCAGACGGGGCCCGAAACGACCGCCAATCGCCGCCGGCCTGCGTGCTGATGGCACCGGGGTCGTCAGGGTTGTCCGCACCCCGGGCATTGCCGATTCGATCCGGTCGGTTCTTCCCGACGTCGAGATCGAGGAGATCGAAACGCCGGGTCCACCGACCTCGGCGGAGATTCGTGGTGCGGGGTGGGCCGAAGCCGAGATACTGCGGGCCGGGTTGCGTGGAGAGGTTGGGTGGATCACATCGCCCGGCGGTGGCTCCGCCACTGCCACCGTCGTCGACGGCACCATTCGTGTTGAGGTCAGGTGTGGGCGGGTGCTTGATGAGGTCGTGCTTCGCTCGTACTGCATCGGTGCCGCTCACATGGCCCTGTCGTGGGTGACCGGAGAGTCGTTGGCTGTCGACCATGAGGGACACATCCATGATCTCACCATCAGGTCGTTCGGAGTGTTGAAAGCCGCGGACACGCCACCGATCGAGGTGTTGGTCAGGCCCGACGATGGCGATCCGGTCAGGGGCAGTGACGCCGTGTTCGCCGCGGTGGCGGCCGCGGTGTGGCTCGACCACGGGCTTGTGCCATCGTGGCCGCATACATTGTGATCATTCGCAGCAGCAGGAGGACAACATGAGCACACCGGTGGGCCCGTACACCCCGATAGTCCGCGGTGGAGACCTTCTCTACACGTCCGGTCAGATCGGCATCGCCGGGGGCGCTCTGGTCGACGGTGGGCTCGAGACCGAACTCCGCCGCGCGTTCGTCAACCTCAGGGAGGTCCTGTCATCGGCGAATGCCTCGTTGTCCGACGTCATAAAGACCACGGTCTTCCTGGCCGACATCGGCGACTACGGCGAAATGAACCGGATCTACATGCAGGAATTCGGCGACCACCGTCCGGCCCGCTCGGCGGTGGCGGTGGCCGCGCTGCCTCTCGGTGCGCGGGTCGAAATCGAAGCCATAGCCTCGATCTGAATGGACTGCGACTCCCTGATCGAACACATTCGACGGTCGGTCATCGGACGCGACCAAATGGTCGACGGGATCTTCGGCCCCCGCCCCGTCGTCTACGCCGACTACACGGCTTCGGGCCGATCGCTGTCGTTCATCGAGGACTACATACGCGAGTCGGTTCTCCCGCTCTACGCCAACACCCACACCGAGTCGTCGGGCACCGGCCTGCAAACCAGCCGATTCCGCGAAGACGCCCGCGAGATCATTCGCCGGGCGGTCGGTGGGTCCGACGAACACGCGGTCCTGTTCTGCGGCAGCGGTTCCACATACGCGATCGACCGGATGGTGGGCGTTCTCGGACTGCGGCTGCCGGCGAGGTTCTCGGAGCAACATGTCGAGGTTTCGGACATTCCCGCCGACGAGCGGCCGGTCGTGTTCATCGGCCCCTATGAGCATCACTCCAATGAGCTCCCCTGGCGTGAATCGACCGCCGATGTGGTCACCATCGACGAAGACGAAAACGGCCACATCGACATGGATCATTTGCGCCGGCAGCTCGAGTTGCATGCCGATCGTCCGCTGCTCATCGGGTCGTTCTCGGCGGCGTCCAACGTCACCGGAATCGTCACCGACACCGACGCGATAGCCACGCTCCTCCACGAATTCGGTGCGCTCTCATTCTGGGATTTCGCGGCCGCAGCCCCTTATGTCGAGATCTCGATGGGTTCGAATTCGTCCGGCAACCCGGCCTACAAGGATGCGATATTCATCTCACCCCACAAGTTCATCGGCGGACCGGGCACCCCCGGTGTGCTCGTTGCCCGGAAGGAGCTTTTCTCCAACCGTGTTCCGGATGTTCCGGGTGGCGGCACCGTCAAGTTCGTCAACGCCGACGACCACGCCTACCTCGATGAGATCGAACATCGCGAGGAGGGCGGCACCCCGGCGATCGTCGAGTCGATTCGGGCCGGTCTGGTGTTCCAGTTGAAAGAAGCGGTCGGTCCCGCTGAGATCCGACGCCGCGAGGAGAGTTTCGTGTCCCGTGCCGTCGCGGCCTGGGACCGCAACGAGTCCATCTGGATTCTCGGCAACCACGACGCCGAGCGTCTGTCGATCGTGTCGTTCGTGGTCAAGTACGGCGACCGTCACCTCCATCACAACTACGTGGTGGCTCTGCTCAATGATCTGTTCGGCATCCAATCGCGCGGCGGGTGCTCGTGTGCCGGCCCGTACGGACACCGGTTGCTCCACATCGACATAGTGCAATCCCACGAGTTCGAGCGCGAGATATCGAGAGGATGCGAAGGCATCAAGCCCGGTTGGGTGAGGGTCAACTTCAACTATTTCATCGACGAGGCGGTGTTCGACTACGTGGTGGCCGCAGTGGATCTCGTCGCCACCCACGGAGCCAAGCTCCTGCCGTTCTACCGACTCGAACCCGAGACCGGAATCTGGCGTCACCGCAATGGGGCCGCGGCCGCGCCGATGAGCCTCCACGACATCGACTACTCGAGCGGGTGCATGGAGTTTCCCCCGCGAACGGTTCACGACTCGGCGGCCACTCTCGATCACTATCTCGACGAGGCCCGGCGGATCTTCGCCGATGCGGAAACCCACCGTCCGGCACCCATAGGTCGCCCTGAGGTGAGCAGCGACTTCGAGAGCCTTCGCTGGTTCCCCCTGCCCGACGACATCGCCGGCTGATCGGGGCGTCCACTTCCGATGGACCACCTCTGCCGTCAGTCTCGCAGCCGACCCTTCATTTCTGGCAGACTGCCCACATGCTCGGAGCGATCGTCATCGTCGTGTTGTTGGTAGTGGTCATGCCGGTGGGCGTGGCCATGAGCGGTGCTGTGGGCGCGGGCCTGCTCGGGTGGCTGATCGGACGGGATCGCGACCTCGACAGTGTCGACTCCGAAGGTCGGCCCGACGAGCATCTCCGTCTCGCCAACTCCAACCCGTGGGACCAGAGCTGATCTGCCCCCGCACTGGGCGGTGATTCCGGGTCAGCCGCCCCAGCGGCTCTTTCCGAACGAATAGCCGACCGATCTCACGGTCTGGATGAGGCCGGCATGCTCCTCACCGAGCTTTGACCGCAGTCGTCGGATGTGAACATCGACGGTGCGAGCACCGCCGTAGTAGTCGTACCCCCATACTCGGCTCAGGAGGGCCTCGCGGCTGAACACCTTGCCGGGGTGGGCGGCCAGGAACTTCAACAACTCGTATTCCATGTAGGTGAGATCGAGTGGACGATCGCTGATGATCGCCTGGTAGGTCTCGAGGTTCATCGACAAGGGGCCGTGCTCGATCAACTGGGGCGAGGCTTCCCGTCCGACCCTGCGGAACAGATGCTTCAGACGGGCCTCGAGTTCGACCGGCTGAAACGGGTGAAGACAGAAATCGTCGAACTGATCCCCGTGAGCGTCGAGCTCCCCGAGATGGGCGCCACCCACCAGCACGAGGATCGGTGATACGGCAAAATCCGCGCCACGTATCGAACGGCAGAACCGGAGTTGCTCCTCGATCGACGAGTCGGGGCTGGTGTCGGTGACGATGATGGCGCCGGCCCAACCATCGGTTGGCTGCGAGCGACGAACCGCGTCGATGTCGGCCGTGGCTTTCCATGGCCAGCCCCCGAGGTCGAGGGCGCGCACCAACTCTGGAGGTACGGGCTGGGGGTGGACCAGGATCGGATCCATGCTGATCACCCTACGGTCACCACTGCGGGAGATACCGATCGAGTTCGAACTGTGTGACGTGGGATCGGAACTCCGACCATTCGGCACGCTTGTTGCGCAGGAACCATTCGAAGATGTGATCGCCCAGGGTTTCGCGCACGAGATCAGACCCCTCCATGACGTCGAGCGCTTCGTCGAGCGAACGCGGAAGCGGCTCCACCCCGATGGCACGACGTTGTGAGTCGTCGAGTTCGAACAGGTTCTCGTTTGTGGCTGCCGGCAGTTCGTAACCGTCGGCGATCCCGCGGAGCCCGGCATTGAGCAGCAGGGAGAATGAGAGATAGGGGTTGGTGGCGCCATCAAGGGCGCGGTATTCGATCCTTGCCGATTCGGGCTTGGCCATCTTCCTGACCGGCACCCTCACCAGCGCCGAGCGGTTGTTGCGAGCCCACGCGACGTAGGGCGGCGCTTCGGATGTCTCCGCGAAGCGCTTGTAGCTGTTGATGAGCTGGTTGGTGACCGCGGTGATCTCGCGGGCGTGTCGCAGGACCCCGGCGGTGAACTGGCGGGCGGTTGTGGAGATGCCGTATTCGTCATCGGGGTCATGAAAGACATTGGAGTCACCGTTGAACAACGACAGGTGGGTGTGCATACCCGAACCCTGAACCCCGTTGAGCGGCTTGGGCATGAAGGTGGCGTAGGTGCCGCGTTCCATGGCGATCTTCTTGACCACCAGACGGAGCGTCATGATGTTGTCCGCCATGTCGAGGGCCTCGGTGTAGCGCAGGTCTATCTCGTGTTGGCTCGGGCTGGCTTCGTGGAACGAGTACC
>CAZDYO010000162.1:0-5970 GCA_964509555.1 uncultured Acidimicrobiales bacterium | reverse complement strand
CTATTGTCCTATGACATTATGACACGGGCGATGGTCTCGCAAGGTTGCCTCATGAAGCGGGAGCGAATGGATACCAGTCAGATGAGTCGAAGCACTTCGGATGGCCAGGTCGATCCGATCGACGTTCTGGTGCCTCCACCTTGGTCTCGTTGGGCAAGGCTCATGGCTGCAACTGTGTTGATCGTCGGAGTTTCCGCGTTTGGCTACTTCTGGCACCGTGGCTATCTACGACCGTCGCCCTACTGCTGCGGGACGGCCGAATCTTCGCCAGCAATGTCGCTGACCCCTGATGGACAGGCCGTTGTGGTGACGGTCCTGTTCTTCAATTCGAGCGCCGTCGATCTTCGAATCATGAATGCAAGCGCCGATCTGCCAGGCGCACATGTTGTCTCCATCACCGCAGCTGACCAGCCGCCGGGCGTTGGTTCGTCGCCGCTGGACGGTGTCGAGTTTCCCGTTGTCGTGCCAGCGCATGATGAGCGTTGGATCGGGGTCACGTTCGTGCCGGACACTTGCGATGACATCACCGGCGACTGGGGGACAATCGCTCTTCAACTTTCCGTCGCCGACACGTGGATCCCGACAATCGGCCGGACAGTTGTGCTTCCGGCCCCAGTCGTGAAAGCCGAGTCAGGCGGACTCAGGGTCCTACCCCTCACAAACAGTGATCCGCTCAATGGAAACGCTCGACCGCTACCTAGTGCGTGCGCCATTCTCGAAAGATGAAGGGCCCCACGGCCCACACAGGCCACCCGTTCACCGCATTCCCGCGCGGGGTTCCCCAAGAGCTGTGGCCGGTGTTGAGCACGACCTGGCGTCCGGAGCACCCCGGCCACGGTCGGATCGAGCGAACGTGTTTCGCGACTATCTTCGTCAACCGGACACAAGTTCGTTGGCTGGCTCCGGAACTGGTGGTTCCGTGCCCGCGAACGTCTGGAAACGATACGGGAGGTGTAAGAGTGATAGCTGACAAGGGATTTGGACCCAGCCGGTCGAGTCACCGGCGTCACCTCCCCGTGGCGGCGCTGCTGGCAGTCTTGGTGCTCGTTTCCGCCGCGTGCGGTGATGCTTCCTCGGCGGATGTGGCCGCGGCTGGCACGACAACGCTTTCGACGACCTCCACGACGGTGATGTCGGGAATCACCGCCAGCGACATCACCGTCACTCCTGACGTGAACCTGACTTGGCTCAACACCACCGGCCTCCAAGGGTTCGACGACGGGCAGTGGCAGGAGATCCTGGCGCAGGCGTGCACCGCCCCGATCTGGGATCCCGCCGAAGGCTTGGCGTTGGCTGCACGGGTGGTGTCTCAGGCTGGCGGTGATACCTCGTCTCAGCAGGTGGTCCAGGGTGCTGCCGAGGCCCTGTGGATCGGAGCAGCACAGGCCTGCCCTGACGAGTTCCCGGCCGGCGTGTTGAATAGTGGGCCGGGCTTCGTTTCCAACGGCTGATGATCGACGGGGCCAGTTCGCCAATTGTGAAGGCGATGTGGTCTGACAGCCATCCCGGCAGAGGCAGGTCGTGGTTGCTGGCGGGTGTAGCAGTCGGATTTGTGGTCGCCGTCGTGGTGCCTCCGGTGGCACTTGCTGCTGGGATTGGTCTGGGTGGTGCCGCTCTGGTGCGCCGCCGCCGGGACGGGTTCTACTATTTCGCCATTGGAGTTGGCGCCAGTGTGGTCATCTACGCGTTCCTCGCTTTGCTGGCATTCCTTGTCGGCGGTTCGAATTCTGGGAGCGCCGGAGGCTGATCCGGGAGGTACATCTGATGTTGCGGGGCATTGCCGGGGGCGCGGATCGAGTTGTTGTCGTTGACACTGAAACAACCGGCGTCTACCCGAGCGACCGGATCGTGGAGATCGCCATCGTCACGATGTCGTTGGCGGGTGAAGTGATCGAGGAGTGGGACACGCTCGTTCATCCGAGCCGGGATGTGGGGGCGACACACATTCACGGGATCACCGCGTCGATGGTCGAATCAGCACCGGAATTCGTTGACATCGCAGGGGACGTCGCTAGCCGTCTCGACGGTGCCTGCGTGGCTGCTCACAATCTGAGCTTCGATGCACGAATGGTCTGTGGAGAGTTCGACAGGATTGGGATTCCGCGGAGGATCGACTCAGGGCTCGACACGCTCGCAGTAACTCACGCCCGTCTCGGCAACGCATGCGCTCAATTTGGGATCAGTATCGAAGACGCTCACCGGGCTCTCGGCGATGCCATGGCAACAGCCCGATTGCTGCGTCGGGTGGCTGGCTCGTGTGACCCCGGAGGGCCGGTGAACCTACCCGTCGAGGTGGCTCGAAGTGGCCGTGTGTTGCGCCGGGAAGATCTCGAGCCGGTCGTCCTTCCGTCCGCCCCTTTTGTTACACATCTGCAGTCCCGCCTCGACTTCCATGGCGTTGACGCGAAGTCGATCGCCTACTTGGAGCTTGTCGGACGGGCCCTGGCCGATCTGCACCTCGATCGAGACGAGAGGGCGCAGCTGCGGCAGCTGGCCGGCGACCTCGGCCTTGGGCCGGGCCACATCGCCCGAGCACATCGCCGCTTCGAGAACGAGCTGATCGACGCCGCGCTCGCGGATCATGTGGTCACCGACGATGAGTACGAGGCCCTCATTCGAGTTGCCGCGGCGCTTGAGGTGGATCAAGAGCTCGTCGAGCGACGGACGCGAGCCGCCCGCACGGTCGCCGTTGGACTGGTGTTGGCGGCTGGACTCAACGTGGTGTTCACCGGTGAGACTGACATCCCCAGATCTGATTTGGTCGATCACGCTGGGTCCCTCGGGCTTGTGGTGCAGAAGAACGTCACCAAGAAGACCGATCTCGTCGTGGCCGCGGATCCGTCGTCGACCAGCGGCAAGGCGGGCAAGGCACGCCAGTACGAGATCCCGATCATGGCAGCGGCCGAGTTCATAGCTGCGAGTGACGGACAAACCGTCTCGGCCGGCCGCGCCGAGACATTGAAGGTGATCACCTGCCCGGAATGCTTCGCGACGACGGTCGCTCCGCCATCCTCGGGCTCGCGCGCCTCCCGGCTTTGCGAGGAATGCCGGACGCTGCAGGTCGAACAGCAGGACTGATCACGCTGCATCACCGGTGTCGCTGCGACTCACCAGACTGCACCACCGACTGCACCGGACTGCACCGGACTGCACCAAGCGCTGCACCAAACCCGGATTCTTGATGTTTTCTGGCCGGCAGTGACGCGTTTGCCATGTTCGACGCGCCTTTGAGGGTCACAGAAACGAATCTGAGGAGGTTCATTCCGTGACATCATTCAAGAACACTTGCGATCGGCGGGCATACACCGTCGAGGAGGTGGCCCGGCTGCTCGGGGTGTCTCGTGGCTCGGCCTATGAGGCGGTCAGATGCGGCGAGATCCGGTCGTTGACCATCGGACGCCGCATCGTGATCCCACCATCGGCGGTGGCGGAGCTGCTCGGCGGAGACCCGCCCCGGCCTGCAGACCTCGGAAATGCTGCCGTCCAACCCCCACGGCCGGATGACTCGTCGGTCGATGTCTGAGCGCGCGCCAAAGTCGTTCGTGCGCTGCGGCTTGTGCACCGGAAAGCGTTGACATGAGTGGCACAGACTTGCTGGTTGCGGTTCCGCAACCAGCTGCAACATCGACGGGCGTCACCTGCAACGCCGGCAACATCAGCAACATCGGGGGTGATCGGTGAGCGATTGGGAAGTTCCGGTGTCGGGTGCTGATCTGCGTCGGGGTTGGGACGAGCAGCGTCTCGCCCGAACCCAGGCCGACATCGCCGCGTTGCGCGAAGAGCTTGATGTGTTGTCGGATCCGTCGAGGCGCTACGAGGAGTTGGTGGCCGAGAAACGGCGGCTGCTCGAGCTGGTGTCAGAGGCCCGGTTGAGGGAGGCCACTGCGGAGAAGGAGCTCGAACAGCAGCAGCGTGAACTCGACGCGGTGTTGAAGCGCCGACAGCGTCAGGCCGAGCGGGCCCGGTTGCGACGCGATGATGGACCGGGTCTTGGGTCGCTCCGGTCGGCTCACGTGTGGGTGGACCCCGAGGCGTGGGCGGTGATCAAACGGGTCGGTTTGGAGAGGTGGAAGACAGCGTTTGAGATGCTCACCGAAATCGTCGAAGCAGACGCCGCGAACACCCAGGGCACCGATTCAGGTCCTCGGCGAGGCAACAGGGGCCGAGGCCGGCGGCGTAGCCCGGGTGAAGGCGACCCGGCACCTCGACATCGTGTGATGAGGCTGGACTGTGACGACGAGTGCTGGCACCGGATACGACTCGCCGCCGACACCGCCGGATCGACGGTCGGACGCTACGTCGGTCAACTCATCGAAACTGCAGCCCACGATCACGGCTGGCGGGCAGCCGGCCCGCAGGGGGCCACGGGTTAGTCAGACCGATTCGACTATGGCGGCGTATCGCTGCTGGGCGGCCTGGGCCGAGGTACCGAGGATCTCACCGATCCGGTGCCAGGAGATGCCTTTCGCTCGGGCTGACGCGACCGCTTCGATGATCTGGCGTTCTCCTCGAGCGCGGGCCACAGTGGCTCGTTCGAGTAGGTATTCCTCAACGGGGCGCTCATCATCGGCGTCTGGTTCGTAGCCCTCGAATCGATCAGCGAGCTGGTCGGCGTGGTCGAGGATCTCTTGTATGGATCGAGGCATCGTGATTACTCCATGAATCTTGCACGGGCGGGCATGGCGTGAACGATGAAGTCGATGCCTTCTGCGTGTGCAACACCGACTTCTAACAGGTTGGCCGATTGGTCTGGGCCGACCAGCATGGTGAGGTCCTCAACATCGAACACCCGGACCGGGTTCCTGTATGCGTGCAGCATGTCGTCATCTGCGACACCGTGCTTGCGGGCGCTGCTGAGAACTACCGGGTCCACGTCATCAAGTTACCTTGATAAGTTCGTAGAGTGGTGACGGCACCGGATCCGATTGATGCGTCGACCTTGGGTGAATCGTCATCACGGGACAAATAAGTCTCAATGTGAGATGTTTATGTCCATGCCCGGAAAGGTTTACAAGAGGTTGTTCGAGTTGGGGGCGGACCAGTATGGGTTCGTGACCACTGATGACGCTCGCGAGTTGGGGATCGACCCTCACCGGTTGGTGGTGATGGCATCGCGGGGTGATCTTCATCGTGTTGCCCATGGGCTCTACCGATTCGGGCTAATCCCGTCGACGATGTTCGATGAGTTGATGGAGGCAACATTGTGGCCGCGTCGTCTTGGCGTGATCTCGCATCAGACGGCTCTCAACCTGTGGGATCTTTGTGATGTGAACCCGGCCAAGGTGGATGTCACGGTTCCCAGGGCCGCGAAGATCCGTCGGGTGGTGCCGGCGGCGTATCGGGTCCATGTCCGTGATCTTGTCGCCGAGGATGTGACTCGCCGGGAGGGAATCCCAGTGGTCGGCGTGAGACGGGCGATCCTCGATGGCATCGAGATCCATCTGTCGCCGCATCTGATCGCTCAAGCAATCGACACCGCCCGAGGCCGCGGTCTGCTGTCGGCCCCCGACCTCGATGAGTTGGAGGCGCTGTCTCATGCAGAGGCGTTGGCTCGGTGAACGGTCGTCGCCAGCCGCCACACAACGTCAGGGTGTTGCAGCGGTGGCTCACCGAAGTCGAGGCAGGCACTGGTGTCGCTGTCGCACGTCAGCAGCGCTGGGTGTCATTCATGGTCGTTGCGGCGATGCTCGACCAAGTCCGCGACGAGCACGACCAACCGATGTTCTTGCTCAAGGGCGGCGTGGCACTCGAGCTTCGCCTGGGCCTGCATGCCCGAGCCACGAGAGACTACGACGCGGCATTTCGGTCGGAAATGTCGAACCTAGTCGATCTGATACTGATGTGGGGTCTCGTCGACGAGGCAGCACAGAGCGTCGACCAGATCGTCGATGAGATCCAAGCAGCCTGAGAATCGCTTTAGCTCAGTGAGCATGGTCGCTTCAAGGGGACCATCAACCGTGAAGGTGATTC
>CAZDYO010000161.1:0-5992 GCA_964509555.1 uncultured Acidimicrobiales bacterium | reverse complement strand
CGCCTCCCCCCTCGCGGCCGCTGCACCGACCATACTACTCGCCACCTCCGCCCGCGAGCCAGCCACCCTGGAACTCAACCCGTCAAGTCCGCCTCTCACCCTCGACACCGATGGTTCCGGCACACTGATCGACCTTTCATCGTCTCTCAACCCGATGCTGCCGGTATTCAGGGACGACCATGATCTCGCCGCTCTGGTCTACACCTCAGGGACCACCGGTCGCCCCAAGGGTTCGATGGTGACCCACGCCAACATTCGCCACAACGCGGAGGCTCTCTACACGATCTGGGAATGCTCACCCGACGACGTGTTGCTCCACATGCTCCCGATGTTCCACGTTCATGGTCTGTTCGTGGCCCTCCACTGCGCCATGCTCGGCGGAGTTCCGATTCATTTTCTGCCCAGATTTGATGTCGATGCCGTGCTCACCCTGATTCCGGAGTCGACGATCGTGATGGGTGTGCCCACCCACTACCACCGCCTGCTTGCCGATGAGCGGTTCAACTCCGACCTCTGCAGGCGGATGCGACTGTTCACCTCCGGCTCAGCACCTCTTTCCGCTTCGGTATTCGACACGTTCGAGAAGCGAACCGGGCACCAATTGTGCGAACGTTACGGAATGAGCGAAGCCGGCATCATCACATCCAATCCCTTCGATGGCGCTCGTGTCGCCGGTACCGTCGGCTATCCGCTGAGCGGATACCAGGTTCGCACCACAGACGACTCCGGCAACACCTCGGCGGTCGATGCCAACGGGACGGTCGAGATACGCGGACCTCACCTTTTCTCCGGATACTGGAGAAACAGAGACGCAACCAGAAGCGCGTTCCGCTCCGACGGTTGGTTCATCACCGGTGACATCGGTCGACTCTCCGCCGACGGACGACTCACTCTCGAGGGGCGGGCGGGCGACATGATCATCAGCGGTGGAGAAAACATTCACCCACTCGAAATCGAATCGGCCATAAACCAGATCGATGGCGTGGTCGAGTCTGCGGTGATCGGTGTTCCCCATCCCGACCTCGGGGAGGCCGTGGTGGCCGTGGCCGTCCTTGACGACAGAATCGGATGCGACGATGTCTCACTCGTCCTCGATCAGACCCTCGCCGGGTACAAACACCCGAAAGCCTTCGAGGTGGTCGACGAGTTGCCCAGAAACGCCATGGGCAAAGTCCTCAAGAGCCGGCTACGAGCCAGGTTCGAGGGCCTCTTCGCCACCTGAACCCGACCCGGACCCGCGACGCTTCACCACCTCGGCGATCAAGAATCCGATGGCCGTGATCACCAACGAGGGAACCACCAGCCTGAGGACACCCCGAGCCCCGGAACCCTCGATTGTCTTGATCAGGTTTCGTGACAACTCTCGGTTGATATCGAAACGGCCGGCCCTGAACGATCCCTCGATCTCGCTGCGCCGGGCAGCAACATCCGTGCCGATCAACCCGATTCGTGAGATGAGGCCGGAATTCGACTCGATCACCGATCTGGTCTCGAGAATGGCATCCAAGGCCATCCGCTGATCGACTATCAGCGAGTTCGTGTCGTCCATTCCGGCAGTAGCCCGCTCAAAGGAATTCTTGACGTATTCCCCGAGGTCGATTTGGGCGGTGTCTCCCTCCTCCGACAACAAAGCGGCGTCGGCCAGTGTCGCCTCGATGTCCACTAGGCGGGCGTCGAAACGGTCGAAGTCCCATTCCGCCAAGGGAAGACGCACCCAAATCGGCAACTTCCATCCCCCGGCCTCGCCGGTCAGTTTGTCGTACCTGGCCAGTGCCGATGTGTGTTGATCGAGAGAATCCAGATCGGACGGTTCGGTGAGTATCTGCCGGAACAGGCTCTCGGCATTGACGCTCCCGCCCTTGATCCGGAGCGTGTCGAGAAGCGTGTGCCAGTCGCTGGGCAATGGCTCTGCCTCGTCGGCTCCGGGTCCGGGATATGTGAACTCCCCGGCCTCAACGGCGCTGATCACGCCGGCGAGGTTTTCACCACCGATCTCTCCCAGCAACGAGTCGACCACAACGTGTGCGGTGGAATCGAAACCGACCGTGGTCTCGTCGGGAGATGACGCTTCGGGATCGAAGGCCCGCGCCGCCGTGGTGCCAAACGAGTCGACGGCCGCGGCCCCGAACCAGGGAACATCCGGCAGGACTGTTCCCATCCACACCCCAGCCAATTGTCGGCCGAGATCACCGGCGTCGGCCGTTGGTGCGACCACCAGCCAAACACGGTCGCCGACCGGATCTCCAATGACAAGGCCCGGATACGCGTCGACAGAACCTTCCATGATTTCGATTGCTTCGACGGGTGGAGGACCGAACCAGTTGGTGAGTTGCGGCACTATCGATGAACTGGCATCCGACATGAGCCTTGACCAATCGGAGTGATCAGGCCACCCCTTCACGTCGATCTCCACACCGAGATCCGGCACCACCGTCATTTCGAGTTTCGAAGTGTTGGTGGCGAGAATTCTCACCTGTGAATAGGGCGCCGACGCGCCGGCATCCACAAGCACCAGAGAGTCGGGGCTCCCTGCGTCGACGAAACCCGGCGAGTCCACGACCTTGAATCCGCTGGGCATGGTGATCTCCACCGAGTGGACACCACCGGGTCCACCGACCGACGACACCGGCATTGAGATGTAGGCCGGGTTGATCACAACAGTTGACTCAGGGTCGGAAGGATCGTCGGTCAGGAGTGTGTAGTTGAGAGACACGCTCACACTCCGGCCGGGACGGAGCACCGTGACAAGGGGGATGATCCACTTTCCGGTGTCGCCGGAGGTGCCGATCCTCACCGCTCCCAAGGGTTGGCTTCCGGACCGGACCACGATGTCTCTGGCATCAAGCGGAAGACTCTCGTTCAGTTGGGTCACTGGGACATCGGTGGAGGAGTTGACCAGCAGGTACTCCACGGACACCAGGACCGACCCGGCCTCCGTGTCGAACACATACTTGGTGGACGCATTGACGACGACATTCGGGTTCTCTGGTCGGGCTGTCGGCTGCGCCAACGCCGGCACAGTCAGGGCCGTCAGCAGCATCAACACCGCGACCATGGCCCCCGCGGTCCACCGCATGCAACGCACAACACCATCCAACATCGTCGGGCACCCTAACGTCTCCGTACGCCCGGGTTGCGGGCAACCCGTATACGGCCACGTGGAGATCGCATGGAACTACACACCATCAAGTTCAGTTCGCAGAACCAAGTGGCCACAATTCTTCTGTCGCGGCCAGAACGCCACAATGCCTGGACCGGCCGAATGCACACGGAGTTGCGACACTGCCTTCAAATCATCGAAAACGACCCGGATCTTCGTGTGGTGGTGATCGCCGGCGACCCAGCCGGCAACGCGTTCTGTCCTGGGGCCGACGCGAAAGCCCTGAAGGGTCACGCCGATCGAGGTCGATACGACCCGGGGACCCCGGATGATCTGGCCCGACCCGGTTACGGGGTCCGTACCGAGTTCGATGCCGACTTCACATACTTCCTGGGCATGCAGACCATGTCGGTGGCCGCCATCAACGGGGCCGTGGCCGGGGTGGGTCTGGCGCTGGCATGCTGGTGCGACATCCGCTTCGCGGCCGAGGGGGCAAGGTTCACAACCGCCCATGGCAAACTCAATCTTCCCGCCGAATACGGCCTGTCATGGTTGTTGCCCAGGATCGTCGGGCTTGGGGACGCCAGCGACATTCTGCTTTCCAGCCGCACCTTTGATGCCGCCGAGGCACTCCGCATCGGTCTGGTGAACGGCCTGCAGCCACACGGATCGGTGATCAACCATGCCCTCGACTACGCCAACACGGTGGTCACCGAAGTGAGTCCGCATGCCCTTCGTGCAACCAAGAGGCAGATCGCTCTCGACACCATCAACCTCGACCCATCAGAATCGGCGAGGGACGCTGGCCTCCGCCTTGAACAGATGATGACAGAAGACGACTTCCGGGAGGCAGCACGGGCCTTCGGGTCGAAACGACCGCCTCGTTGGCGGTAGTGATGCTGTCAGCCATTCAACAGACTGGCAATCGCCCACACCGACGCCACCAATCCAACGACAACGAATATGAGGCTTCTCGCCAGAGGTGCTTGATCCAGGTCGTCGTCGGAGATCTTCTTTTCGGGAGGGCGAACGACCGCCGCCAAGTTTCCGGCGGCCATGGCGCCACCGATCGCGAGCACCAGCCAAGCCAAGAGATCAGCACCGAGAAACACCAGATACCTCCGATTGAAACGACACCGCAGTCTCGCTGCTTACCATCGACATGACACATCCGGGCCAAATGGACTGTTGTCCGACTCCGCTCTCAAGGGCAGGCCCTGCAATCCGATAGTCATAGCGGCTGAGGGATTCGCCCCCCGAAGCCAAGAGATCGGGCGGGAGTCAGATACTCCCTCCAACGCATCGCCACCAGCGCTTTTCCAGGGTGCTGGCGCACTCATCCGGCTACCGCCCGATCTCACCTCAAGCCCCGCACCAACCTGCGGGGCTTTCGACATTTTTCGCCCACACCCCCAAAGTTCATGTCGAATCTTCTCAACGGTGAGCCGTGCCGCGCCGATAGAGGTAGTGGTCGGCGGAATCGCCCCCGCTGGCCGCAGAGAGGACGGGTGGGGGTTGAATACTCCCTCCAACGCATCGCCACCAGCGCTTTTCCAGGGTGCTGGCGCACTCATTCAGCCTCCGCCCCCCTCTCAAACCGGCTCGAACCAAACGTCCCGTCAGCCCGCTGGAAAGTCGGAGTCGGTGACCGCCGTCGAAGTCACCTTGTCGATCTCCACATCGACCGCCGATTGTCTACGAACTCTGCTCAACACCAAAGCGCCGCTGACCGGATCGAAACAGAACTCCGACCATCGCCCCCAAGGTGATCCCAGCGCCGCCGCGGTCAACTCGGCTCGGAAGCAGCCGCTGATCAGGCCGCGACCGATGTCGTAGATCCTCGTCTCGCCAGTCACGTATCCGCTCACCAGTGCCAACTCGGAATCGACCCTTTGTTGATATGTCATTCCGGTGAAACCGGCTGCGCACGGCCCGGTCGGTAGGTCCGCTTCGCCGGCCGGATCGCATGACCCCACCCGGTCGTCAAACAATTCGACCCTGGCTCCGAGTCGCTCAACCAGTCGTCGGGGTGGCTTCTGAACGACATGAACCGGGCCGGTCAGGGGTGGTCCTCCCGAATCGAGGGTCCGGGTCCAGGTGCCGTCGACCACAAATGTGGATGTTCGCCACCGAGCCCAGGCGTCGATCAGATCCGAGGCCGCGTCAGGATCGTGGTCGACGGCAGGGAAGGGATTGTCAACGGGCCGTCCCTCCGACACGATCGACTGCGGCCCGTCAATCATGATCCGCCCGATGAACAGCGCCGCGGTGAAACCGATGAGGAGTGCCAATCCGATTCCAACCATGCGGGTCATCGCCGCCGACGCTACTCAACATGGACCGGCCCACAGGCGCGCTCCGCTGTCGTCGTACCCCGCCGGGGCCACCCGCCTGCACCTACTTCCGTCACATCAATGTGGGCCACGTGGACCGACTACCACCGATCGGCTCACTTCAAGACCATCCGGCTCCGATCCTCTGATCATGAATCTGTTGGGCCACCGAGGCATCCACTCCACAACCGATATCCGGTCGGAGTTCCGCGCGGCATGGGATCGCGTGGAGATACATGCACAGCCCCTTCACGACACGACCGACGGCGCGATA
Organism: uncultured Acidimicrobiales bacterium; assembly: GCA_964509555.1. Taxonomy (GTDB): domain Bacteria; phylum Actinomycetota; class Acidimicrobiia; order Acidimicrobiales; family Aldehydirespiratoraceae; genus SZUA-87. The sequence continues at coordinate 285 of CAZDYO010000161.1, read as the reverse complement.
CACGTCGTTGAGGCCCTCGCAAGGTGGCGCCGCTCCCCCGGTGAGCTCTGGGCCCCCGGCTTGGTGATGCCGATAGCAAAGGAACTCGGTCTGGCCGGCGCGTGCGCCTCATGGGCAACCGAACTGGCTCTGGCCTCCTGGTCAGGTTCGTCATATCGAGAGTCCGGTTCGCGTCTGGAACTCAATATCGAGCCAAACCAGCTGGCATCCGGTGACTTCGTGGACACCACGACCGCACTGATGAGGCGCGTTGGAGTCCAACCAGAAGAGCTCGTCCTGACCGTA
>CAZDYO010000160.1:0-6003 GCA_964509555.1 uncultured Acidimicrobiales bacterium | reverse complement strand
AGCCACCTCAAGCCTTGCCGCCCGCCCGAACCGGCGTCGACGTAGCTCCATTTCGACCATTGCCAGCAGATCGTCGGCCTCTTCCTCCTCGAGCGTGAGGTCGGCATTCCTCGTGACACGGAAGGCGTGACACTCGAGGACCTTGGTGCCGGGAAAGAGTTGGTCGAGGTGGGCGGCAATGACCTGTTCAATCGGGACGAACCTGGCGCGGTCATCGACGCGCACCCACCGATCGAGCGATGGCGGCACCTTCACGCGCGCGAACAGGCGCCGCCCGTCGGACGAATCGCTGAGCCGAACGGCGAGATTGAGGGACAGGTCGGAGATGTAGGGGAACGGATGGCCCGGATCCACCGCCAAGGGAGTGAGAACCGGGAATATGCGCTGACGAAAGCGCACCGACAGACCGTCTCTCTCCGATGGTTCGAGTTGATCCCAGTCGAGCAGCTCTATGGAGTGCGCCGCGAGTTCCGGGACAACGATCTCGCGCAGACACGACTCGTGTCGGGCCAGGAGCTTCTCGACGGCATCGCGTATCTCGACCAGTTGTTCGGCCGGTGAGCGACCGTCGATGGTTCGGCGGCTGATTCCGGCCGCGACCTGATCGTGGAGACCGGCCACCCGCACCTGGAAGAACTCATCGAGGTTGCTCGAAAAGATCGCCAGAAAACCGAGTCGCTCGAGCAGCGGGGTGTGGGGATCCTCGGCCAATTGCAGAACTCGGGCGTTGAACGCCAGCCAGCTCAGCTCGCGGTTGAGGAACCGCGGATCGTTCTGGTCGTCTCCACCCACGGTCACCGCAGCGCGCTGACCGGAGGGACCGTGAAGTTGATCAGACAGGCTCACGAGCCAGAGCCGATCGACCCCGACGGGATCACCGCTGTGTTTCTTCCTCGGGGAAGCCGAGATCCCAGTTGACCTTGATGTTTTCGCGCTCGCCGTCGCGGTTGACGCGCTCACGATTGCGACGGAACTGCGGATCGTGGGGCGGAAGCAACATCAGTCGAGCATTGATACGGGCCCGAAAGGCATCGATGACTTCCTTCGGACCAGCCACGCCCTGGATGTCCCAGTGGGGAGCAACAGGGCCGAGGTAGACAATGGTCGCCTCGGCGATCGGAGCCTCGTTCTCGGGGTCGACTGTGTCTGTCATCTCTGCTCCTGGCCTGGCCGGCCGGTGTGGCCTACGGGCGATTCAGTGTATACGCCCGGCCGGACACCCCGGATGCGATCTCCGGCGGCGACAGCGCCCTCGAGTCGGTGGACCGGAATGCCGATGAGACCTTTACGGGAACTTTCCACCGTCTGTGAACGTACTAGATGAGAGCAATCGGGTGGTTGGGTACTCGAGTACTGACCTAGGAGACTCCAAATGGACACAAAATGGATGGCACATGGCAACTGCGCCACCCACCCTCCAACCACGTTCTTCCCATCTGATGGAGTCGGGGTGGAGGTGGCCCGTCGCATCTGTGAGGGCTGCCCGGTTCAGGAACGCTGCCTGGAGTACGCGCTGCGCAACCGGATCGACCACGGCGTGTGGGGCGGTTGCAGCGAGCGTCAGAGGCGACGGATCCTGAAAGCCCGTCGCCAGGTCAAGTTGGAGTCCGAAACCGCGGCTGTGGCCTGAGGCCATCTCTGCCAGGCAGGTCTGAAGAAGCTGTCTTGACTCCCCAGATGGAAATCAGGACTCTTTCTTGTCTTCTTCGGCGCCGTCTTGCAGGCCCGACTTGAATTCTCTTTGTGCCTGCCCGAGCGACCTTGCCAACTTCGGTAGCTTGGCGCCACCGAACACCAAGAGCACGATCAACAAGATGACGAGCAATTCGGGGGTTCCGAGGTTCATGCCCTGAAGGGTACCCCCATCCGGGCCCGCGCGGCATGCACCGCGCCATTACGACATCGGCGGGTGGTGGATCGATCAGGCGGTGATGGATGCCTGCTGGGCGGCGGCCCGGGCCAATGCCCGCTGCCGACGGATGCGTCGACGCTCACGTTCGCTCATGCCGCCCCAGATTCCGAATTTCTCGCCGTTGCGCAGGGCAAACTCCAAGCAGTCTTCACGCACGACGCAGCCTCGGCACACGTCCTTGGCTTCTCGGGTGGAGGCCCCCCGTTCCGGGAAAAAGAGATCAGGGTCGACGCCGAGACAGTTGGCGAGATCCTGCCAAGACTTCTCCGCGGTTTCCATATCGATTTGAATGGCCATCGTGTGATCCTCCGAGTGGGCTCGACGAGGCCCGGCCGGGCCCCCTCCACCAACTGCCATAAACGTAATTACACCACTGTAATACGCACTTGTAAAGGCCGACACACCGGGCATCGGAATGCACGCGCCGAATTCTCAGGTCAGGCGACTGCGCTCGAGCAACAGCTCGATGTCATCCGCCGGAGCGGGTCGCGCCAGATGGAAGCCCTGGCCCCGATCGCAGCCAAGCTGCAGAAGCTCGCGGACCTGCGTGGCGTCCTCGATACCTTCGGCGACAACCTCGAGGTTGAGGGTCCTGGCCAAGCCGATGACCGACTTGACGATCGAAGTGTCGTCCGGGTCGACACCCACGCCATCCACGAAACTGCGATCGATCTTCAATATGTCGACCGGCAACCGTTTGAGGTAGGCCAGCGCCGAAAAACCGGTACCGAAATCATCGATGGCCAGCTTGACACCCAAATCGTGAAGCTGGGAAAGGATCAGTTCCGACTCCACTATGTCGTCCATGATCGCGGTCTCGGTGAGTTCCAGACACAAACGATCCGGGGCCAGACCGGCCATCTGGAGCGCCTCCTCCACCTCGGCAACCACCGCCGCCCTCACCTGGCGGGCCGAGAGATTGACCCGCATGATTATGTCGTGACCCTGCGATATCCATTCAGCAGCCTGCTTGGTGGCCACATGCAGGACACGACGTCCCAGGTCGACCACGATTCCCGACTCTTCGGCCACGTTGATGAACGAACCCGCGGTGAGGAGCCCCCAATCGGGATGGCGCCACCGAACCAGGGCCTCCGCACCGACGATCTCACCTGTGGAAAGGAGCACCTCGGGCTGATAGTGGACCTCGAGTTGACCGTTTTCGATGGCCATCCGCAGATCGGTCTCGGTGCGAATCCGATCGAGAACCGCCTCCCGCATCGACACATCGAATCCGGTCCAACGGTCGCGCCCCTGAGCCTTCGATTGATACATGGCAGCGTCGGCATGGCGCAGCAGATCGTCGACATCGTCATCGGGCCCCGGCGTGGCGATGCCGATGCTCGCGCTCGGGAAAACATCCATGTCCGCGATGCGGGCCGGCTCCCTCAGCAACGCCAGGAGCCGTTCCGCCACCGCGGCAGCAGTGCCCATGTCGGCCGGTGAGGTGAGCAGGATGGCAAACTCGTCGCCCCCGAGCCGACACACGAGGTCGCCGGGCCGAAGCGACAGCCGGATCCGGTCGGAGCAGGTGATCAGCAACTGGTCGCCGACACCATGACCCAGGGAGTCGTTGACCACCTTGAACCGGTCGAGGTCGAGAACCAACATCGTGTGGTCGCGGCTCTCCTCCAACTTGGCCTTCGCCATACGCAGGAACAGTCGGCGATTGGGCAGTGCAGTGAGCTCATCGTGGGTGGCCTGCCACTGCAGCAGCTCGCGTCGCCTGCGAGAGTTGGTGATGTCTTCTATGTAGGTGAGCCGCAGCGGGTCGCGGTGTCCCGGCAGCTCAACGGGGGTGGAGGTGATCCGACCCCATGAGGTGCTGCCATCGGGCCTGGTGTATCGAATCTCGTCGGTGGTGTGGTCCGACGTCGGTTGCCGCTCCTGACGCATCTGATGGTGAATCGCATCGGACTCCGACAGCACCTGGTGGAGATCCGAACCGCGCATCTCTTCCAATGACCGGCCCGTGAGGTCCTCATAGGCCGGATTGCACGAGATCAGCCGCATCGCCTTGTCGCGCATGGAGATCGCAACCGGCGCGAACGCGATCGCCTTCGTGAACCACTGCTCAGCGGTCACCCGACTGTCGTGCTCCGCGAGCATCGAAACTGCCGAGTTCAGGAAGTCCGTCTCGACCTGATCGAAGGGCTGTGAACCGCCTCTCGACACGAGCAACATCGCCGATGTCGAGTCGTCAACCGTTTGACCGACGATCATCACCTGTCGGGGCCCGGGCACGACCAAACCGGAAATCACCGCCTTGATTTGCTCGGGCGCCTCGTCGAGCGACCACTGGCTGATCAGGTGGCCGTACCGCCGAAGCGCGGCGACGTCGGAAGGCTTCAGGCTCACGCGCGACGCGTCGTCGGGAATCGACGACACTTCACCGTGCGAAGCTTCGTTCGCCAAGCTGGCCACGGTCTCCCCGGCCGACGAAACCAACTTCCACAAAGACGCGTGATCGATCCCAATGGACTTGTCGACCAGAATCTCGAAGGCCGAGGCTGCAGCATCGGCGTCGTCTGATCGGCTTCGCACCAGTTGGGCCGCCAACAGTTGCAACCGACGGTCGGCATCGAGTTTCCTCACCAACATCGACTCGGCGGCCAGCCGAGCACGCAGCTGGGCGATGATGGCAGCGAACGAGTCGAGGACCCCCTTCATCACATCGAGCTCCGGTTCGGAAACGACCGAGGAGTCGACGTCGAGCAACAACCCTCCCACTACCTGATCCCCGATAATCAGGGGTGAGCCGATCCGGGTGCGACCATCGAGGTTCCCCTCCAATTCGACCTCGGAGGCCGACGCCAGTGCTGCGATCGCCTCCACATCGGGGTGATGCAGCGATACCGAATCGAGACCATCGGACGGTAGCCGAACCGAAGGGTCCGATCTCCACACCTCCGAACGCGAGGCGCGGTTCTCGTTGGGCGCTAGCTCCCAGAGTTCCAGGCTTCGGGCATGGAGTAGCTTTCCAACCTCGGAAAACGCTTCCGACACCGGGTCGATCTCATCGCCGGGGCTGGTGCGAAGGAAGCTGATCAATATGCCGTTGATCACCTTCTCGGCCCGTTGGCGCAGGTCGGCCAGCCGCTCGGCGGTGAAACGGCGCCGAAGCTGGGCGAGAATCCCCGCGGCCGTGCCGAGCATGGTGCGGGCATCTTCATCGAGTTGGCCACACCCGGGGAGAGCGCTCAAGAACGCGGCGTCGTCGTCGAGCAACACGGGAAACGCCACCAGCCCGTCGAGATACCGCGACTCTCCAGCCTGCTCCAGGGGCCACTCGACAGGTCCACCTGAAGCCCTCATCGCGTCGACAACCTCGGCAGCCCGCGTCGATTCGATGACATCGCCGACGATGGGAACGCCCGATTCGGTCGCCTCACATGGGCAGTCGAAGACCTTGTGGGCCGCTCCCAGCTCCCAAACAGCGACCGATGCCAAACCCAGATGGGCTCGAATCTGTTCGAGCGCCTCGTCGATGGCCCCGCCGGCCTCGTCGGAGCCGAGCCTCAGCAGAGTCTGGGACATCGAGATCAGGATCTCGTCGCCGAGGCGACGCTTGGCGATGCGCCGGGCATCGATCATGCGCAACCTGACGTTGCCCATGAGTCTGGCGATGGAGGTGGTGATCTTGATCTCGTCGTCGGTCCACCGTTGGCGGGTTCGATCGATCAGGGCCAGCGAGCCGAGCGCGCAGTCCGGGCCGCTGTAGCCACAAACCAGCGCCCGCGAGTCGGAGTCTTCCAAGCCGGGGATGTCGGCGAACGCCGATAGTTCCCTCACCGGCAGAAACACCCAGCCACGATCGGTCAGGACCTCGGACTCAATCGAGGGAGCCGTGACACCCTCCATCGAACAGTGCCCCGACGAATCGATGGCCATCCGGCACAAGGACCGGTCGCCCTCGTGCCTCCAGATTGATGCGATGTCGATGTCGAAGCTCTCAACGAGCATCGACAACGTGTGTTCGAGCTTCTCATCGATGTTGTCGACAGTGACGTTGGCCATGTCGGAGGCCACCGATGACACGATCGCCTCAAGATCAAGGCGCCGTCGGACATCCGTCTCGGCGGCAAATCGGC
>CAZDYO010000159.1:3909-6010 GCA_964509555.1 uncultured Acidimicrobiales bacterium | reverse complement strand
GCTCGGCTACGCCGAGTCGATGAACGAGACCGAGGTCACCGATCTTGCGATCCGGGCGCTGTTCGAAGCCTCCGAGGAAGACTCGGCCACTGGCGGGCCCGACACGATACGCGGCATCTACCCGATCATTTCTCTGATCACCGCCGACGGATACACCCGGGTCGACGACGCTGAGCTCGCCCAGCGCACCGGATCATTGATCAATTCCCGGCGCCCACCACGGGCCGGATGAGGGAGCACCCACGATGAACATGCCCTTCTACGTGGCCCCTGAGCAGGTCATGAAGGACCGAGCCGACTATGCCCGCAAGGGAATCGCACGTGGTCGCAGCCTGGTGGCGTTTCGGTTCGACAACGGTGTTGCGATATGTGCCGAGAACACCTCGTCCACCCTTCACAAGGTGAGCGAGATATACGACCGGATCGCATTCGCCGGGGTTGGCAAATACAACGAGTTCGACCAGCTTCGAATCGCGGGAGTGCGTCATGCCGACCTGAAGGGCTACTCGTTCAGTCGCGAAGATGTCGACGCCAGAAGTCTTGCCAACCAGTACGCACAGATCCTCGGACAGGTCTTCACCCACGAGATGAAGCCCATGGAGGTGGAGATCCTCGTGGCTGAGATCGGAGTGGACGATTCCGGCGACGACGATCAGATGTTTCATCTCCTCTATGACGGCACGGTGGTCGACGAACGCAACGTCGTGGTGTTGGGCGGGGAGACCGAGTCGATCTCGGAGCGCTTGGAACGTTTCGAGTCGCCTCCGACGCTCCACGATGGCCTGAGGTCCGCAGTCGCCGCCTTGGCCGGGCCCGACCGGACCCTCTCTGCGGGCGACCTCGAGGTTGCCGCTCTGCAGCGCGGCAATGGTCGACGCACCTTCCGACGAATCGACGACACCGAGTTGGTCGAGCTTCTTCAGGACTGATCCCCAACGCCGTTGCGTCCCGGGTCCATCGTCACAATCGAATGGGGATCCCGGCCGTAATCCATTCGGACCTCTAAATCGGTTGGGGCCGCATGTCGATCTCCCTTGGCGGACACCTGAGCACAAGGGACAGGCATGAGCACGATCGACTACACAGAGCTGCCCAAGCAACGACTCGGCCAGGCACTGCGAACAGCGCGTGAGCTGGCTGGTATGTGCATCGATGAGGCCGCCGACAAGCTTGGCGTGTCCTCCCGCAAGCTCAAGAGATGGGAAGCGGGCAAGGCCGCACCCCATGCCGACATGGCATCCGATCTCATGGCGGTGTACGGACCAGATATGGGCGGGCAGATAGCCGAAAGGACCCCGATCGTGTTCAACGCCGAGGCCGGAGGGGTCGATATCGCCGGTCACGTCGTGCGCTATGTGCCCGGAGTAACCGACAACGACGATTTCCTTGAAGGCTACGTGGCTGTGGTACGGGAGCTGAGGGGGCTCGATCCCGACACGCCCGTGCAATTGCGGTCGACGGATGTCGCGGTCCTGGCCACCGTGCTCGACCTTCGAGACGATGATCTCGAGCGCAAGCTCGCCTACTGGATGGGCCAGCCACCAGGCTCGATGATCGGCGTTCGCCATCGCCTCGTCATGGCAGCGGTGCTCCTGGGGGTCGTCGGCGCGGCCACCATCGGTGGGATCGTCGGTCACGGGGCCTCCGCATCGGCCAGTCCGTCTGATACCGGTGGCCATGGTGCTGCCATAACCCACACTCTCGATGGCCCGCCCGGCCCGGGCCCTCTGCCGGGCACCGACCTGGGCAATGCTGCCGTACAGCACACCACCGCGACAACTTCATTCCACTCATCAGCCGACAGCGGCGGCCACCACATCGTGATGGACTTCAGTCCCCTGGCTGGCCTCGATCTGGGCGTCGATGATGGGGGCCACACTCTTGGTCTCGACCAGGGAGGCACTCCCATCGGTGTGGGCCATCCCGGTGGAGTCGACTCCGGCAGCCCGGCCCCGGCCCCGACACATTCGACGGCACCCTCCGCCGATGCGCCCACACCCACAGCGGGCCCACCCACTCCGGCACCAACAGCTGCTCCCACACCAGCACCGACGGCACCCGCACCCGCTGCCCCCGCACTCGCAGCGCCAACGGCGCCCGC
>CAZDYO010000159.1:0-3809 GCA_964509555.1 uncultured Acidimicrobiales bacterium | reverse complement strand
AGCACCGACGGCACCCGCACCCGCTGCCCCCGCACCCGCAGCGCCAACGGCACCGGCCCACGCTCCGGCGCCCGCACCCGCACCCGCAGCACCGACGGCACCCGCACCCGCTGCCCCCGCACCCGCAGCGCCAACGGCACCGACGGCACCCGCGCCCGCTGCCCCCACCGCACCGGCACCGGCCCACGCTCCGGCGCCCGCACCCGCAGCACCGACGGCACCTGCGCCCGCTGCCCCCGCACCCGCAGCACCGACGACGCCCGCCCCCGGGGCAACCATCGACGGTTCCATCGGTTCGGCGGCAGGCGCAGCTCTACCGGCTACTGCCGCAGCGGCCGCACAGGGAGGCGGCACCGACGCGACCGCGGTATCGAACAGCTCCTCACCGACACCGGCCCCTCCGTCGACTCCCGTCGTCAGTACGAATTTCGAAGGGACCCGACAGTGGGCTCGCCAGAATCTCAACGGCGAATGGGCCGCGGGATGGCGCGGCGATGGTGTCGCCCTCACCGGAAACCAACTCTGGCATGCCGCCAGTGGCGACACGAGTGTCGACATGAACGCCAACGGTCCGGGAACGCTGAGCCGAACCATCGACACCCAGGCGGGTGTCCACTACCAGATCACGTTCGCCATGTCGGGCAACCCCCACGGCCAGCGTGGCGTGAAGTCCCTTGATGTACACGCCGACGGCGATACGGCGTCGTTCAGCACAAACACCGCGACCATCAGCCGCAACAACATGCAGTGGCAGACCATGACCATGGACTTCGTTGCCACCGGCGACACCACCGATGTGTCGTTCCAGTCAACGACCCCCGGTGCGGTCGGAGCGGTGATCGACAACATCACGATCACACCGATCGGCTGATTCACTCCCGGGCCATTTTGGCCGACGGATCAGGAGCGGGATCCCCGCACCCCTCCTCTTGACGTTACGGTGTCGCCTGTGCAGCGCAGAATCTTTGGCATTGAGAACGAGTACGGCGTCACCTGCACCCTGCGCGGCCAGCGTCGACTCAGCCCCGACGAGGTGGCCCGCTACCTTTTCCGACGGGTCGTGTCATGGGGCCGCAGCAGCAACGTGTTTCTCGCCAACGGCGCCCGCCTCTACCTTGATGTGGGCAGCCATCCCGAGTACGCCACCCCAGAGTGTGACTCGGTTCGGGATCTGGTGGTTCACGACAAGGCCGGTGAGCGTATTCTCGAGCAACTCCTGTCGAGTGCGGAGGAACGGCTACGCGACGAGGGCATCAACGGCGACATCTACCTGTTCAAGAACAACACCGACTCCGCGGGCAACAGCTACGGCTGCCACGAGAACTACCTCACCAGTCGGGCAGACGACTTCGGTTCATACGCTGAGGTTCTGATCCCCTTCCTGGTCAGCAGGCAGATCTTCGCGGGCGCCGGAAAGGTTCTCCAGACGGCTCGCGGGGCCACCTATTGCATCAGCCAGCGTGCCGAGCACATTTGGGAAGGGGTCTCGTCGGCCACCACCCGCAGCCGGCCGATCATCAACACGCGCGACGAGCCCCACGCAGATGCCGAGAGATTCCGACGGCTGCATGTGATCGTCGGCGACTCCAACATGAGCGAATACACCAACTTCATCAAGGTCGGCACGGCCGCCCTGATGCTGCGAATGCTCGAAGAGCCCCAGGTCGTATTGCGCGACATGACACTGGAGAATCCGATTCGGGCCATTCGCGAGATCAGCCACGATCCGACGTGTTGTCGACGAGTGCGGCTGGCCAATGGTCGCGAAGCATCAGCGCTCGAGATCCAGAGTGAATACCTGAATCGCGCGCTCAGATTCGCGGACCACAACGAGCTCGACCCCCTCGAGAAGCAGGCCCTCGACATGTGGGAGCATTGTCTCACCACGATCGCCGACGATCCGTTGAAACTCGACCACGAGATCGACTGGGTTATCAAGTACAAGCTCATCGACGCCTACCGGCATCGCAACGACCTCGAACTATCGGATTCGAGAGTGGCCCTCGTCGACCTTCAATACCATGACATCGATCGTGAACGCGGGTTGTTCTACCGATTGCAGAAAAGACATCTTGTGGAGCGCATGGTGACCGATTCCGAAATCTCCCACGCCGTCGAGAACGCTCCCGAGACCACACGCGCCCGCCTTCGCGGCAGGTTCATACGCACCGCCAAGGCCCGCAAGCGCGACTACACCGTCGACTGGGTGCATCTCAAGCTCAATGATCAGGCGCAACGAACCGTCCTGTGCAAGGATCCGTTCAAATCCCACGACGAGCGGGTCGAGAAACTCATCGAGTCGCTCTGAGGTCTCGCATTGTCGAAACTCGAACGGCTTCTCAATCTCACCGCCGCCCTCCTGGCATCCAGCGTCCCTCTCACAGCCGAACAGATCCGCGAACGGGTTTCCGGCTACCCATCCGACAAGGGGGCATTCCGTCGCATGTTCGAGCGCGACAAGGTCGACCTGCGCGACATGGGTGTTCCTCTCAAGATCGTCCCCAACCCCAACTACGACCCACCGATCGACGGCTACCTGATCGACAAGCACGACTACGCCGGCGTTGCCGTCGAGTTCGAGCCCGATGAACTCGCCGCACTCCACTTGGCAGCCAACCTGGTGAGACTGGACGGAGCCGACGAGGGGCTCGTCAAGCTTGGCGGGGGCCCATCCGATGTGGCCGAGCACGTGGGAATGATTCATTTCGACGGAATGGTCGCCATGCTCGTGGAGGCAGCTGCCTCGCGTCGGGCCGTCGAATTCCGTTACTCCAACCAGAATCGGGTGGTTGAGCCATGGAGGGTCTCATTCGCCAAAGGGCATTGGTACCTCTCCGGTTGGGATCGCCTCCGAGACGACGATCGTCTCTACCGAATCGACCGCATCGACGGCGATGTGTCCATCGCCGGCGAGGCCACGCACCCGGTCGCCATCACCAGCGACCCGGGTTCCCTACGCGGCTGGGAGCTCGGAGATTCCGACCCGGTCGCGGCGGTCGTTCGCGTAGATGGCGATCGTGCGGCATGGGCCCACCGGGTGTTCGGGAATGTCGAGGCGAATCCCGACGGGACTCATGAGTGCCGCGTCCAGGTACGCAACATTGCGGCGTTCAGATCAGCGGTCCTGACATTCCTGGATCACGCGGAGATCATTTCTCCGCCCGAACTCCGGAACGACATGGTGCAATGGCTCGAGGCCCAGCTGTGAACCGGCCCCTCACCGCCAGGGATCGAATGGCTCGACTGCTTTCGGTGATTCCGTGGGTCACCCAGAACGAGGGCGCGAGCATTGATGAGATCGAGAACCGTTTCGACTACCCGAGGCAAACGCTGCTTCGCGACCTGCAGGAGGTGGTCTTTTTCGTCGGTGTGTATCCGTTCACCCCGGATCAGCTCATCGAGGTCGACATATCCGACGACAAGGTATGGATCCGCTACGCCGACTGGTTCTCTCGGCCGTTGCGCCTGACTCCCCAGGAAGCGGCGACTCTGCTCGCCACCGCACGCGCCGCGCTCGTTCTCTCCGACGAGGACACACCCGATCCGCTCACCAGAGCACTCACCAAGCTGGGCACCATGGTCGGTGCCATGGCCGACCAGGCCATCGATGTCCGCCTCGGTGATGCCCAGGCTGAGATACTCGATGAGATTCGCAGCGCGATCGACTCACAGGTCCGTTTGTCGATTCTCTACTACTCCTACGGCCGCGACCAAGTATCCGAACGGTTGGTGTCGCCGCTGAGGTTGTTCAGCGATCACGGCAACTGGTATCTCGACGCATGGTGCCACGCCGCGGAGGCCCCTCGGGT
>CAZDYO010000158.1:0-6021 GCA_964509555.1 uncultured Acidimicrobiales bacterium | reverse complement strand
GACTCGCCCAGCTTCTTGTTCGACAATCGGCCGGAACCGGACATCGACGCGGCCCGCCCGATGGCATCTCCGCCAAAGCGGTTCCTGATCTCGTCGACAACCGGATCAATGGCATCGTCGGATGATTCGTTGAGGTCGTCGAGACTCAACTGCCGAGCCTCTCCACTCGACAGTTGGCTGACACTGACGCCGAGCAATCGCACCCCGGGGGATATGTCGATCGCGTCAAGGAGTCTGGATGCCTCCGATGTGATCAAGCCGGTCCCGTCCACCGGAAACTCCGATGTTGACGATCTCGTTATGGTGGTGAAATCCCCGAACCTGACCTTGATGCTGACCGTGCGTCCCATCTGACCACCCGACCTGAGCCGGGCCGCTACCGCGTCGCTCATTCTCACCAACTGCCTACTCAGATTGGCCCGGTCGACAATGTCGCGCGAGAACGTCTCCTCGTGACCGACCGATTTGAGGCCGTGGGTGATCGACACGGGTCGCTCGTCGATCGCGTTGGCCAATCTGTGAAGATGCCGTCCCTGGGCCCGGCCGAGCGAGGCAACGAGTCGGGACTCCGGTTGCGAGGCGAGGTCACCAACCGTCTCGATTCCCATTCGGGACAGTTTCTCCCCCGTCGCCGGACCCACCCCCCACAGACTGCGAACGGGCATGGGATGCAGAAAGTCGATCTCGGTGCCCGGTTCGACCACGAACACGCCGCTGCCGAACACCGGGCCGGTCGGCGTGGCACGAGGCTTGGCCTTCTCGGTGGCCAATTTGGCGAGGAACTTGCTTGTGGCCACCCCCACCGAACACGTGAGGGACTCCTTGTCGAATATCCGACGTCGGATCTCCGACGCGATTTCATTTGGTCGAACGGTGCCGTGAAGCGCACCTCTCACATCGAGAAAGGCCTCGTCGAGCGACAACGGCTCCACCAGGGGAGTGAATTCGCCCATGATCGCCATGACCCGCGCGGATACCTCGCCGTAGTGCGCGTGGTCACCACTGATGAAAACAAGGTGGGGACAGAGCCTTCGGGCACGACTCGATGGCATCGCCGAATGAATGCCATATGCCCGGGCCGCGTAGCTTGCCGCCGCCACGACCCCCCGGTCCCCGGTGCCACCCACGACCACCGGCTGACCCCGCAGTTCCGGATGCCGACGCAGTTCCACCGATGCGAAGAAGGCATCCATGTCGACGTGGAGAAAACCGAGGGTGCCGTCGGGCGGCAACCCCACCGTCAGGGCCTGACTCACGGGGAGACCCGTTCAGCCCTCATTCCGGCCGGGCTGATGCCGTGGGCCGTGTATGCGAAATGGCGACACTCCCCGGGCCATGGTTCGGTGATCCACGAGGAAAGGGGCTCGGACACCCACATCGGGCTCCCGGCCAGAAGCTTCACCGCGGTCTTCGGCGGCACGAATTCCGCGGCGGTCACGATTCGGTCAGGATCATCGAGGGATATCTCCCCACTGAACGAGGCCGCCGAATGGACCTCCACATCGAGGTGCATTTCAAGGTCGATGAAATCGACCTCGACGGTCCAGCAAAGTGAACTCCAGGAGTCGACGACCATGCCCGTCTCCTCTGTCACCTCGCGTTCAAGGGCCGCTATCGATGTCTCGCCGTCGTCGACCACTCCCCCGGGAGTTGTCCAGTCGACAATGCCTCCTGGTCGCTGGTTGGCAACCAGCAGCAGGCCCCGTTCATCGCTCAGCAGGCCCCCGGCAACACTCCAATAGCGCATCGCCACAGCATGCCACCACCGATCGGAACTTGGAAACAGCCCCGATCATCCGCCGGATCCTCCCACGGGGTTCGTCTGCACGGCAGCACCGCTACCCAGATCGGTGGAGACCGTCGGGGCGGCGGTGGGATTACCGACCACAGCAGCACCGGACCCGAGGTCGGTGGAGACCGCGGTGGTTGGGGTATTGCCGACCACCGGTGTCGTGTCGGTGCTCTGTGACACCAGGACCAGGACACCGACAGCGGTGGCTGCCACGATCACCCCGGCCAGAGGTACGAGCAATCGGCGGCGGAGCTTGCCCTGGTCGCGACCCACATCGGACTTGTCGCGCATGAGCCGTTCGAGACGGGTCTCGACATCGATCGCGTCGATCGACAGGGCGGTCGACAACACATCGAGATCAACGTCTCTCAGATGCAGCCGCGTTCCCAAAGGAAGATCACGCAACCGGTACACCAGTGCCAGGTAGCGAGCCAGCACCCTGTCGGCGTCGGCCGAGGTATCGACACTCATGTCGTCCTGATCCACGGCGATCCGGCCGGCATCCAGATCGATCACCAGCCTCGACCGCTCGGGCAACAGCCCGGAGTCTTCTATCCCGTAGAGCGAGAGAAGCATGGCCAGGGTGGGGTCGTCAATCTGCCGACGACCATGCTCGATGTCGTCGAGATCGACCACCCCGAAGTCGCCTCTGGTGGCGAACTCGTCGAGCTCTGAACCCGCGGCGATCCGGGCCTGGCGCAGCAAGGAACCGAGACGACGCGGAGGCACGAGTGCGACTTGATCGGAGTTCATCGGTGTTCCTTTCGGCTGTCAGCCCCTCGGTTTGAGCAGCCTGTCGCGAATTCCCCACCAAGTGACCAACAGCAATGCCTCAACGACGATCCGACTCGACATCTTGGATGTGCCACGGGCTCGATCCACGAACGAGATCGGCACCTCGGTGACCGATCCACCGGCCCGCAGGACACGGTAGGCCATCTCGATCTGGAAGCCGTAGCCATCTGCCTTCACGTCGTGGAAATCAACCTTGGCCATCAACTCGGAGCGATAGGCGCGATATCCGCTGGTGGCATCGTTGACATCGATGGCCAGGACCTTCGATGCGTAGCGGTTTCCCCATCGCGACAGCGCCCGACGGTGCCATGTCCAGTCGGGGATGGACCCGCCGGGGACGTAGCGACTGCCGATCACCAGGTCGGCTCCCGCCTCGATACCGGCGATCAGATCCGGAAGTGCGGCCGGGTCGTGTGAGAGATCGGAATCCATCTCGATGAGAACGTCGAAGCCCTCAGCCAAACCACGACGGAAGCCGTCGCGGTAGGCAGAACCCAGACCGGACTTGGCCGGCCGCCTCATGACACTGATGTTGCCGATCTCATCGCCCACACTTTCGGCGATCTCGGCGGTGCCGTCGGGACTGCTGTCGTCGACCACGAGCACGCACAACGACGGAACCGCTTCCAGCGACTTGCGGAGCACCTCTTCGATATTCGCCGATTCTTGAAATGTGGGTAACACGGCCAACACTCGCACGGCTGCGCACTCTAGAGCCGCATCGGCCCGGTGATGGACACCCACGCGTCGCTAGGATTCAGGCAATGTCAGATCAAGCCAACATGTCCCACACCGACTCGGCCATCCCACCGGTGCTGGCGCGTGCCCTCGCGGTCGCCGCGATTGTCGTCGGCGGACTCTGTGGCGGGCTCATCGGGTATTCCGTCACCGACCTCCAGTGCAGCGATGGATGCACCACGCTGGCCGGCGCGGTCGGTGTTGCCAGTGCCGTCGGCACTGCTCTCGGGGTGGCGATCGTGGCCGTGCTGACCCTGCGGGCCATGGCCGAATGGGATGCCAAGCAGGCTCGCGACAAGGCACACGGTGCCGGCAAGTGAGTCACACACCGGCGTCCGAATTGCTCGGCATAGCTGACACCGCCGTTGATCTGGTCACCCATCGGCTGGATCGCTCGGGCAGACAGCCGGCCCTGGCCATAGACACCAAGTCCAGCCGCACCGACATGGTCACCGACATTGATCGATGGGTCGAGGCCCAGCTCGTGCAGAGCATTCTCGGTATACGCCCCCACGACGGGATACTCGGGGAGGAGGGCTCGTCGCGACCCTCTGAGAGCGGCGTCACCTGGGTGATAGACCCAATCGACGGCACCACCAACTTCATCTACGACATTCCCGGTTATTCGATATCGGTCGCCGCGAGCGTCGAAGGCCGGACCGTGGCCGGGCTGGTCCACGATCCGGTGAGAGACGAACGATTTCGTGCCACCCGAGGCGGCGGCGCCACCCGGAACGGTGCGACCATCTCCGTGAGCAGTGCCGACGATCTGTCGACCGCACTGGTGGCCACCGGGTTCTCCTACGACAGCGACCGTCGCCGGGCCCAAGCCGGTTCACTGGTCACAATTCTGCCGGCGGTGCGCGACATCAGACGCATGGGAGGAGCGGCCCTTGATCTTTGCGCCCTCGCCTGCGGGCGTGTCGACGCATACTTCGAACGCGGTCTCGCCCCTTGGGATACCGCCGCCGGGGCGCTCATTGCGTCCGAGGCCGGGGCTGTTCTCGACCATGACAGCGTTGCGGATGGGGCCTTTTTCGGTTCAGCACCGGCCATTTTCGATCAGTTCTCGAAGCTCCTCGAAGAAGCCGGGGCCCACTCGGCTTGAGCCAATTGGGGAGATGGCGCCCCATCGGCCCCGATTTCTGGCAGCATCGCAGTTGTGGGTACACGAATCCTGACAGTCGAAGACGATGAGAGAATCCGAACTTCGGTGAAACTCGCTCTCGAAGATGAGGGTTGGGTTGTCGAAGAGGCCGCGTCCGGAGAGGACGCCCTCAACGCGTTCACACGCGAACCCGCCGACGTCGTCCTCATCGACATCATGCTTCCGGGAATCGACGGATTCGATGTGTGCCGTGCCATTCGGAGGGTCAGCGATGTGCCGATCGTGATGGTTACTGCCCGCATCGACACCCACGACGTGGTGGCCGGGCTCGAAGCCGGCGCCGACGACTACCTCACCAAACCGTTCGCCCCCAAGGAACTGTCGGCGCGCATCAGGGCGCTGTTGCGTCGCGTGCGTTCCAGCGACGCGGGCAGTCGCCACATGGTTTTCGGCGATCTTGAGATAATCCCCGATGAAGGTGTCGTCCGGCTCGCCGGAACCGAGCTCCATCTCACCAAGACCGAGTTCCGTCTTCTGGTCGAGTTGGCATCCAACCCCGGACGGGTCTTCAGTCGCGAGGTTCTCCTCGAGAAGGTCTGGGGTTACGGATACTTCGGTGACGGTCGCCTCGTCGATGTTCACATTCGTCGGCTACGAACGAAGATCGAGTCCGACGCTGCCAATCCCCGCCATGTGGTGACCGTGCGAGGATTGGGCTACAAGTTGCAGGCCTGAGCGCCGGCCGATGATCCGATGAAGCTGCGCCCCCATTTCGAACGCCTGGGGCTGAGGGCCCGCCTCACCCTCTTCTTCGCGTTCGGCGGGCTGCTGCTCTCAGCCACCATCGCACTCGCCACCCTCACCCTCACCCGACAGAACCTTCTCGAAACGCGCGAGCAAACCGCGTTCCGGGTGGTCACCGCCAATGGTCGAAGGGTGCAGGCCCGTCTCACCCCCGAGATCGACGCTGAGGGCCTCGGTGCCATCATCGACTCTCTGAGCACCACCAAGGGGGCCTATCCCCTGTTGCGGTTCGGCGAGGACTGGACAGCGTCCGACACCCAGGTGTTCAACAGCGACAACGTTCCACCCTCGCTGCTGGAGATCGTGTCAAGCTCCGAGGCTGGCACCATACGTACTGATCTCGATGGCCGCCCCGCCGTGATCACCGGCATTCCCCTGCCCAACCGCGACGCGGCCTATTTCGAGGCCATCTTTCTCGACGATATCGAAGCCACCCTCAGCGCTCTGGGGCTCATAGTCTCCGGTGTCGCCGCGGCCTCCACTGTCCTCGCGGCCTCCGTCGGTTGGTGGGCCTCACGCCGCACCCTCACACCCTTGGCCGACGTACGCGCCGCCGCCGAATCACTTGCCGCCGGTGAGCTCGATACCCGTCTGGAGCCTCCAGCCGACGCCGATCTCGCCTCCCTGACAGCGTCGTTCAACGAGATGGCCGGTGCGCTCGAGGACCGTATCCAGCGCGATTCACGGTTCGCCTCCGAGGTCAGCCACGAGTTGCGCAGCCCGCTCATGACCCTCAACGCCTCGGTGGAGGTGCTCAACAACAACAGGGACGAACTCAACGAAC
>CAZDYO010000157.1:0-6025 GCA_964509555.1 uncultured Acidimicrobiales bacterium | reverse complement strand
CGGCCAGCGCAGACGGTCCGCCGGCGGCATCAAGCCAGGATCTGAACGACTGCCCGGCTGATCTCTCATCGGCGAATCGGCGCACGATCCGAACAGCGGCCTCGGCGGCGTTCTTGGCCGGTAGTCGCAGTGCCTTCTGGCCGAACCAGATCTGTTCCTGGCCCACGTAGCCGCCGACCATCATCTGGTATCCGGGGGCAGAGCGGCCGTTCACGCGGCGCTCAGCCCCGAAGAAGCCGATGTCGGCGGTGTGGTGATGACCGCATGAATTCGGGCATCCCGAGATGTTGATGCGGAGCCCGCCAACCTCCGACAGGCCCTCTTCGTCGAGCTTGTCGCCGATGGCCTTGGCCAATCCCCGAGATTGGGTCACCGCGAGGTTGCAGGTGTCGGCGCCGGGGCACGACACCACGTCGCGCACCAACTCGGCTCCGGCCTCCGCCATGCCGATGTCCTGCAGTCGCTGATAAAGGATGGGCAGATCGGACTCGTCGAGCCCCCGGTAGATCAGGTTCTGGCGGTTGGTGAGCCTGACGTCGGCGTCGAACTCGCGTTGAATGTCGGCGAGGGCGTGGAACTGCGCGGCGGTGATGTCGCCGAGTCGGGCCCATGCGTAGGCCGATACCTGCCCGTTGGCAATGCCACGAACGACGTTGGAGCGAAACCAGCGCTCGTACGGTGAGGTCCCGCCGATGCTCACCGGCGTGCCCTGACC
Organism: uncultured Acidimicrobiales bacterium; assembly: GCA_964509555.1. Classification (GTDB taxonomy): domain Bacteria; phylum Actinomycetota; class Acidimicrobiia; order Acidimicrobiales; family Aldehydirespiratoraceae; genus SZUA-87. The sequence goes on along the minus strand of CAZDYO010000157.1, from coordinate 5,310 downwards.
GATCGGAGTGACATCGGTGGCCGTGTCGATTCCGGCCGGTGCATCGCCGAGAATCTCGACCTCGGGAGGCAGGCCGCCGGGCCAGCTCGATGAGGCGAGCAGGAACCGTCTGGTCTTGAGTATCCGGCGTTTGGTTTCCTCGAAGCCGAGCTGGTCGACAACCCACTTCATCCGGGCCCGAAGCTTGTTCTCGCGGTTGCCGGTCTGGTCGAACACCCGAAGAATCGATTCGATGGTGGGGAGAAGCTCCTCTTTGGGTGTGAACTCCTCCAGCGCGAGCGCCGGATACGGTGTGGTGCCGAGCCCGCCGGCAATGTAGATGCGGAAACCGGCCTCGGTTGTCCCGTCGGGGAGCATGCGGGTGGTGGCGATCACCCCGGCGTCGTTGAACATCGCCTGGCCGCAGTCGGTCTCGCAACCCGAGAAGTTGATCTTGAACTTGCGGGGGAGGCGCTGCCCGAGCGGGTTGCGAACGAAGTGACGGTAGGCGGCCTCGGCCCACGGGGTGATGTCGAGATGCTCGTGGGGGCAGGCTCCAGCGAGGTGGCACCCCTGTACGTTTCGGATCGTGTCACCGCAGGCCTCGCGGGTGGTGAGCCCCACCGACGCGAGAAGCTGCATCACATCGGGGATCCGCGATAGCTGGACGTAGTGGAACTGGAGGTTCTGGCGGGTGGTGATGTGGCCCCAGCCGCGGCTGTGGTTCTCGACGATGTGCCCGATCATGTCGAGCTGGGCCGGGGTCATCGAGCCGTAGGGCACCTTCACCCGCACCATCTGGTTGGTGCCGCCCTGGCGCTGACCGTAGATGCCGTTGGTGAGCCGGAACACCCGAAACACGTCGTCGTTGATCTCGCCGGCCAAGTGCCGGGCGAGGACGTCCCGGAACTTGTCGATGTCGGCCTGCACGGCCGGGTCTATCGGGGCGGTCTCGGCCGGAGCCGGTTGAAGAATGGTCATCTGAGGTGTCCTCCGGGGAGGGAATCGAGAACAGGTTGAAGCGAGGGCGTGAGCACCGATTCCGCTGCCACGGGGCCCACGACGATCGTGGCCGGGTTGACGACATCGACGTAAGGGAGTTCGGCAACGGTGGTGCGGGTGACAGACTGGGCGCGGGTGGTGGCGGCATGGACGACGGCCACAGCCATGTCGGGGCGTATCCCGGCCAGCAGCAGACGTTCGCTGATGAGGTGGCGCCTCGACGCCCCCATGAGGATCACCAGGGTGGTGCCGGTTCGGGCGAGGGCATTCCAGTCGAGCCACTGATCGGTGTCGGGGTCCTGGTGGCCGGTGATCACCGTGAAGCCGCTGCTCAGCCCGCGCATGGTGACCGGTACCCCAGCCGCGGCAGGTGCGGCGATGGCCGAGGTTATGCCGGGTACCTCGGCCACGTCGATACCCGCCTGGCGCAGCACCAGCGCTTCCTCGCCGCCGCGGCCGAACACGAACGGGTCGCCGCCCTTGAGTCGCACAACCGGATCGAATCGACGACCGCGGTCGATCAGGATCTCGTTTATCCGGCGCTGGGAATCGGTGGGCGCCCCGGGGCGTTTTCCCACATCGACGAGTTCGGCCCGGTCTGATGTCAGTTCCAGGACCCGGGGATCGATCAGGCGATCGTGGACGACGACCTTGGCCCTGGAGAGCAGTCCCACGGCGCGGATCGTGAGAAGGTCGGGATCGCCGGGACCCGCACCAACGAGATGAACGGTCACGAGGCGGCCCTGGAGGAAACGGAGTTGAGACCGAGATGGCGATGGAACACCGAGCGGGCCTGCTCGATCCGGCCCCTGCGCACAAGATCCAGAACACTGTCATCAAGAGCCGTGTCCCAGCCGATGACCTCGCTCGTGCCGTGCTGTTCCCGGACCTCGGCCCGAACCTCGCACAGCAGCTCGAGAAGTTGGTCGTAGCCGGCTGAGATCTCCCGCTGGAATCGCCTCCGCAGCCAGCGGGCCAGGGCCGGGCTTCGTCCGGAGGTGGACACCGCCACCTGAAGGTCGCCGTGGCGGGCGATCGCGGGAAGCGTGAAGGCACAGTTGTCGGGGTCGTCCGCGGAGTTGACCCAGATACCGGCCCGGTCGCCGTCGTCGGCCACTTGGCGATCGACTTCGGGCACTCCAGTGGCGGTGATGGCCAGACGGTACGAAGCGGCCTCGCCCCGCTGGTAGGGCCGGGCGAACCAGCGAACATCGGGGTCCTCGGTGATCTCGTGGACTGCCGTTGGTGCGACGACGCTGACGTCGGCACCGGCTCGAAGCAGACCGGCAATCTTGCGGGCTGCGATGCGACCGCCACCCACAACCAGCACGCGCTTGCCGTGCAGGTCGAGAATCACCGGGTATGTCGCAGTCATGAGTGGATCCCGCATTCGGTCTTGGTTGATCCGGCCCAGCGCCCGGCCCGTTTGTCGGTGCCGGCTGAATCCGCCGGAGTTGTGCACGGCCAGCACCCGATCGAGGGGTAGCCCTCGAATGCCAGTGGGTTGACCAGCACGTCGTTGGCGGTGGCGTACTCATCCAGTTCCTCTGCGCTCCACGCCACCAGCGGATTGACCTTCACCAAGCCGCGGCGGTCCAGCGACACCACGGGAGCAGTGGCCCGTTCGGTGCTGTCGTCGCGTCGCAGTCCCGACATCCACCCGTCGGCGTTGGCGATCAGGTGCCGTTCAAGCGGAGCGATCTTCCGGGTCCCGCAGCAGGTGTCAACCCCGTGGGCCCATGGATCGGCCGAGGTGGGGACCGGTCGCAGGATGGTGAGGTTGAGCGAGTACCGCGCCATGGCCCGCTTCACGGTCTGGAGGGTCTCCGGGAAGTGAAACCCGGTGTCGATGAACACGACCTCGATGTCGGGATCGACATTCGTGGCGAAGTCGATCAGCAGGGTGTCGGCGAACGAGGCCGTGAGGCAGAGGCGGTTGCCGAATTCACCGACCGCCCACCCGATGACATCAGCAGGTTGGGCATCGGCCAGTGCGAGGTTCCACGCGGCCACCTCTCGGGCGGTGTGGCGTCGCCGGTCGATGGGTGCGATCGGCGTTTCGATGACGGTGTCGGTGATGTACATGGCTGCCTCACGCTGGAGTACGGGTTAATCCCAATAATCCTGATCGACTTACTCGGGTATTGAGAACCTAGCCATCACTGCGGGGGCGGACAACCCAAATACGACAAAACTGGTCAGGTATTGGTACGTACCTTTCTGCCACCGCGAATGGTGGCCGGGGGCTCAGGCCGGGCCGGCCGGAAGATGGATACCGCACTCGGTCTTGGACGACCCCATCCAACGCCCGGCCCGTTTGTCGGACCCGGCTGAATCGGTCGGGGCGGTGCAGGGCATGCAACCGATCGACGAGTAGCCCGCGGCTGTCAGGGGATTCACGAGAATCTTGTGCTGGGCCATGTAGCCATCAAGCTGGGCGGTGCTCCATAGGGTGAGTGGGTTCAGCTTCACCAGGCCGTTTCTGTCAATCTGCACCACGGGTGTCGCTGAGCGCTCGGAACTGTCGTCGCGTCGCAGCCCCGACATCCAGGCATCGGTGGACCCGGCGAGGTATCGGTTGAGCGGTTCGACCTTGCGGGCCTGGCAACACTCGTCGTAAGTGCAGGTGCTGAAATCGACCGAGTCATCGGATGGACGCACAACCGTCAGATTTAGGGAGTACCGGGAGAGCGCCTCCCGCATGATCCCGAGTGTCTCCGGGAAGTGGTGACCGGTGTCGACGAATACGACCTCAATCCCGGGATTCACACTTGTTGCCAAGTCGATCAGCAGCAGGTCGGCAAATGAGGTGGTGACACAGATCCGATCGCCGAACCCGGTCACCGCCCACTCGATCACCTCGAGCGGCTCGGACGATTCGAAGCGCCTGTTCAACTCGTCGGGGTTGACGGTCGGGTGGCATCGATTCATGGATGCCATGTCATCCATGGTGACAATTCTCTTCACTCGGAACTCTCCGATTACGGCGGACATCGTTCGATGGCCTGATCGTCGCCGATCCGGTCGAGCCGAAAGTACCCACACTGGGTATTCATGCCAACGGGGGCGGGCTGAATCGGCGGGGGTATTGGTACGTACCTTTCGGACCCCTCAGGTGGGTCGGCCGCCCCGCGCATCGTGGAAGATCTTCCACATCACGAACGACACCGCCAACACGAGCAGTGCGAGGAGCGTGAGTTGGGCCGAACCACCGCGGTCTCCCGACTGTTGGGGCTTGGGACCGGCCTCCGGTGAGCCGACGCTGTGACCGGCATCGTCGGGAATCGAACCCACCCGGTGGAGGACCGCTGCTCCTGCCGGCGAGGTCTCCCCGACAAAGCTGACCGAACCCAGAGGCGACAGCATCACTGCCAGAACAATGGCAGTGGCACCCAGGACGCGGCGGATCATGTGACAACCTCCCCGGTCGAAACCCGCAGGTAGGCGGGGTTCTCCCCGCCTCCGTGGACAGGAACGGTGCAGCCGGTGACCCAGCGAGCCAGGGGAGATGCGCAGAACAGCACCACATCGGCAACCTCGGCGGCCTCACCCATTCTCCCCATGGCGAGGGTGTGGCCCACCGCGGCGACTCCGTTTTCATCACCGTAAAACAGCTTGGCGTCCTCCGTGATGACCATCCCCACGACCGGAGCCACCACCCGGATCCTCGGCCCCCACTCATGGGCCAGTGTGGCCGTGAGGTTGATGAGCCCGGCCTTGGCCGCCCCGTAAGCGGCCCCCATGGGGTTGGCACGCTGCCCGGACACCGACGCGATGTTGATGATCACCCCACCGTCGGGCTGTGAGTCCATAACCGGCTTCACGGCCTGCGAGAAGGAGAGCGGCGCGAGCAGGTTGAGGGCGATCACCTTCTCGTTGAACCGAGGAGACGCGGTGGCGCTGTCGGCCGGGGGAGCGCCGCCGGCGTTGTTGACCAGCACATCGATTCGACCAGTGGTGTCGACCGCTGCGCCGACAACGCCGGCGATCTGATCCGGGTCGCGTACGTCTGCCGCCACGAACACGGCACTGCGGCCCGCCGACGTGATCGGCTGCTCGGCCTCGTGGCGGGCGCACACCACCACATCGGCACCGCGAGTCAGAAAGGTCTCGGCGATCACCCGGCCGATGCCCTTGGTGCCGCCGGTGACGATCACGGTGCGACCGGTGAAATCGAGTGGATCGGAACCTGGGTCGAGTCCGGACATGGATGTGACACTATCGCCGCGCATTCGCACCACTGCCCGAGGTGCAATACCGTCGTGAAGGTTCGGTGATCCGCCGTGTGTCAAATGTCCCGAGTCGTCCGCGCTGCCCGCCCCCCCCCCC
>CAZDYO010000156.1:0-6044 GCA_964509555.1 uncultured Acidimicrobiales bacterium | reverse complement strand
CCGACCTCAAGCCGTAACGGCGTCGATACTCGCCAATACCTCACGGGGCACGGCGGCAGCGTCGGAACCTGGTTCGGGTGGGGTGAACGCCCCGGCCAGCAGCAGGATCTTCGACGAGTCGCCGGTGAGTTTCACCCTGCCGCCGAACAGCACCGGGATGAGGCTGTTGGGATCTCGTTCGACGAAGATCTGCTTGGCCAGGTCGTAGGGCATCTCGAGCGTGAAGTCGGGGTGGTCGAGATGGCCCTCCTCGATCATTATCGATCCGCCCCTGGCATCGAGGTGGCCCCGCACATCGTCGGAGAACGGGGTGTCGGTGATGACCACGTTGGCCGCCAACTCGATCGGGGAGCCGGCGTTCTGATCCATGTACTCGTCGCGGATGGCCTTGACGGCGTCGATCCACTCGGGGCTTAGAAACGGGTGTGCTGACACGCCCCGCAGCGTAGACCGCGGGCGCCCCTATCCTTTGCCCTCATGTCTGATCGCATCACCCGCGATGAAGTCGTCCATGTTGCGAAGCTGGCCCGTCTGGAGCTGGCCCCCCACGAGATCGACGCCTTCACCGAACAGCTCGCACGAGTTCTCGAACACGCCGCCGACGTCGAATCCCTCGATGTCGACGATGTGCCTCCGACGTCGCATCCGCTGCCGTTGGTCAACGTGTTCCGCGACGATGTGGTCACCGATTCGATCGACCGCGATGAGGTGCTCGCCCAGGCGCCGGTGGCCGAATCGCACATGTTCCGTGTCCCGCCCGTGCTGGGGGAGGAGCGATGAGTGCTCTCGAGATTGCGGCTGCCGTGAAGGCCGGGGAGATATCGGCCGTCGCGGTGCTCGACGATCATCTGGCCCGCATCTCTGAGCGTGAGGGCGAGATCCATGCCTTCAACCTGGTCGCCTCGGATCTGGCCCGTGCCCAAGCCGAGGCGGTCGACGCGGCCGTGGCCGAGGGCCGCGATCCCGGGCCTCTGGCCGGGGTTCCGGTAGCGGTCAAGGACAACACCTGCACTCGGGGGATCCCCACCACCTGCTCGTCGAAGATCCTCGAAGGTTGGCTTCCGCCGTACAACGCCACGGTGATCGATCGGCTCGGCGCGGCGGGGGCGGTCACCATCGGCAAGACCAACCTCGACGAGTTCGCCATGGGCTCGTCCACCGAGAACTCTGCGTTCGGACCCACCCGCAATCCCCACGACACCTCCAAGGTGCCGGGTGGATCGAGTGGCGGGTCGGCCGCCGCGGTGGCCGCCGATTTCGCACCGATTTCGATCGGATCCGACACCGGTGGGTCGATCCGTCAGCCCGCCGCGCTGTGTGGAGTGGTTGGCGCCAAACCCACCTACGGCGTGGTGTCGCGTTACGGCCTGATCGCGTTCGCGTCGTCGCTCGACCAGATTGGTCCGTTTGCCCACACGGTCGCGGATGCAGCCGCGCTGCTCGAGGTGATCGGCGGTCACGACCCGCGCGACTCAACATCGATCCCGGCCCCCGCTCCTTCGCTTCTCGACGTTCTCGACCGTGGCGTCGAGGGACTCAGGGTCGGCGTCATCACCGAATTGTCCGGTGGCCCCGGTGGGGTCGAGGGCATCGCCCCCGATGTGGCCGGGCGCACCAAGCAGGCTGTCGAGGCGCTCGAAGCCGCGGGGGCGATCGTGAGCGAAGTTTCGGTTCCGTCGGCCACGCTCGGCCTGAGCGCCTACTACCTGATCGCTCCGGCCGAAGCGTCGAGCAATCTCTCCCGCTACGACGGCGTGCGCTACGGCCTGCGGGTCGATGCCGCCACCACCGGCGAGATGAACACCGCCAGCCGGTCGGCCGGTTTCGGCGATGAGGTGAAGCGCCGCATCATGCTCGGCACCTACGCCCTGTCGGCCGGCTACTACGACGCCTTCTACGGCAAGGCCCTCAAGGTCAGAACCCTGATCGTGCGAGACTTCGCGGCGGCGTATGAGAAGGTCGACGTGTTGGTCACTCCCACGTCGCCCACCACAGCGTTCGGTTTCGGCGACAAGACCGCTGATCCGATGGCCATGTATGTCAACGACATCTGCACCATCCCGTCGAACCTCTCGGGCGACCCGGCCATCTCCGTGCCGTTCGGAGTCGGCGACGACGGCATGCCGATCGGCGTGCAGATTCTCGGCCCGGCCCAGTCGGAACCCACCATTTTCACGGTGGCCGCCGTGCTTGAAGACGTGGCTGCGAAGGGTGGTGCCAAGTGAGCTGGTCGATCGAACCCACGCTGCCCGAAGGTTGGGAGCTCGTGGTGGGCCTTGAGGTCCACGTCGAGTTGGCCACTGCCACCAAACTGTTTTGCGGCTGCGCCAACCAGTTCGGCAATGAGCCCAACACCAACATCTGCCCGGTGTGTCTGGGCCTGCCGGGGTCGCTCCCGGTGATCAACGGCACCGCCGTGAAACACGCGATGCAGCTCGGCCGGGCGCTGAGTTGCGATGTGAAGCCCGGGATCATGGCCCGCAAGAATTACTTCTACCCCGACATGCCCAAGGACTACCAGACCACCCAATACGACCAGCCCACCAACTCCAACGGTTCGCTGGTCCTGCCCGATGGATTCGTCGTCGGTATTGAGCGGGCCCACATCGAGGAAGACACCGGCAAGTCCACCCACGTGGGTGGCGGCGGACGCATCAACGACGCTGTCTATTCGCTGGTCGACTACAACCGGGCCGGGGTGCCTCTCGTGGAGATCGTGAGCGACCCGTGCCTCGACACCATCGAGCACGCCAAGGGCTACGTGAGTGGCCTGCGCGACATCCTCCTGGCCATCGGGGTGTCGGATGCCCGTATGGAAGAGGGCTCGATGCGGGTCGATGCCAACGTGTCGGTGCGGCCGGCCGGCACCACCGAGTTGCGCACCCGTTGCGAGCTCAAGAACATCAACTCGATTCGTTCGATGGGGCGGGCCATCGAATACGAGGCCCTGCGTCAGATAGACCTATACACGAGTGGCGACAAGCCCCGCCAGGAGACCCGTCATTGGGATGAAGCCGCCGGCCGGTCCACTGCCGGTAGATCGAAGGAAAACCTCGACGACTACCGCTTCTTCCAGGAACCCGACCTGGTTCCCTTGGTGCCCACTGCCGAGGAGATCGCCGCTATCGACGCGGCCATGCCGGCGCTGCCGTCGGCCAGGCGCGCCGCGTTGATGGAGGCCAGTGGCGCCGACGCCGAGGTGGTGGCCACACTCGTCGACCGGGGTCAGGACACGATGGCCATCGCCGCCATCGATCGGGGTGCCGACGCAGCCAAGGTGGTCACCCGCCTGCAACACGACCTGGCCGTCGACGACTTCTCGAAGGTCAGCGCAGAGTCGTTTGCCGATCTGATCATCATGGAGAGCGCCGGTGAACTCACCGCCACCCAGGCCAAGCAGGTGCTCGCCGACATGGTGGAGTCCGGCGGCCATCCAAGGGAGATCGCGGAGGCCCGCGGTTTCGAGGCCATGGAGGGTGACCAACTCTCCGGCCTGGTCGATCAACTCATCGCCGACAACCCCGACGAATGGCAACGCTTCGTCGGCGGCGACGAGGGCGACCGCAAGAAGATGCAGGGGTTCTTCACCGGTCAGATCATGCGGGCCACCAGGGGCCAGGCCGATGGCCGGGCCGTGGCCGAACTCCTGGCGCAGCGCTCCGCGGGCTGATAGAACGCCGATCGTGCGGCTTCTCACGGTGTTGACGGTCGGGGTTCTGCTTGTCGGTGCCTGTTCGGGATCTTCTCCCGATTTGGAAGCTTCAGGGCTTGTGCCGACCACAAGCCCCACGGCGTCATCCACGACCCGGCAGGTTTCCACCACCACGTCGACAACCCTCCCACCGATTGATCCGATTGCTCTTGAAGCGAACCCGATTGTTTCGGCGATGGTGACCCGCCAGATGTCAGACCCCAGGTTGGGGAGGCTCATCAGTGAGAGCGAAGCCGTGGAGGAAACCCGGTGCGTCGGGAGCGCCCTACTCGATGTTCTGGGAATGGATCGCGTTCGCGAACTCATCAGCCCCGAGACCGGTGCGGTCAATGCGGAATTGATGGATGATCCCGAACACGACCTGTGGGTTGGTGCAGTGGCCGACTGCGATGAAGGGGGTCGGCGGCTGAAGAGCCTATTGGCGGTCGACGATTCGCGAATGGCTGACTGCGTAACCGACAAGATCTTGACTCTTGACAAACTGGGCAAGTTGTTGGACGGCCTCGTTCATGGCGTCGACGTTCAGGACACGACTCCGGTGGCCGGGTTTCGCTTCAGCTGCCAGACCTTGGTGATCGACGAGATGTTCGGCCCGCATCCCCCTGGGACCATGGGTGAGGATCTCCGCCTGATATCGACATTCCTTGTCTCCGGGATCTTCCCGGAGTCGGACTTGAGTGCGTTTGAACACACCTGTCTGATCCGAGGAGTCATGAGTTCGATGCCTGAACAGGTCGTGACGAAGTTCGTGGACCGCGGCGGACCCAACGGTTTCGGACCCTACGACGTACTTGTCCAGGAAGCGGATCCGGCGAGCCTCGCTGGGATTCTCGATCGGTTCGGCGACGCCGAGCTGGCGTGCATCGATCCTTTCAAGCTGATCCGCGAGGGGTTCTCATTGTATGCAAGCCCTGCCAGTGCGGAGGCCTGTCTGCGCGACAGTCTCGATGAAACAGTGAGGCACGACATCGCCTCTGTTCTGACCCGAACTCCCTACGCTCCGACCACCGGAGTCGCGGAAGTTCTCGAAACCAGCCGTCAGCCCTTCGAGGACTGCGGTGTGGTGATCTTCGGCTGATCACGCGTCGGCGCCCAGCACCTGCCAGCGGGTGCCGTGGAACCGGGCCAGCAGGGTGATGGCTCGGAGCACCAGCCACACCTCGAGGCCGAACCACAACCAGCCGACACCGGCATCGAAGACCAACACCAGCGCTCCGACTCCCACCAAGCCGAGTGTTGACGCCACCATCGCCCATGCCAGGTAGCGCAGGTCGCCGGCACCGATCAGCACGCCGTCGAGAGCGAACACGACTCCGCCCACCGGTTGGGCCACGGCCACGTGGATGAGAAGAAATGATGCCAGGGCGGTGACCGCAGGGTCGCTGGAGAAGATCGACGGAAGCACGGGTGACGCAGCAAGCGCCACCAACCCGAGCAGCGTGCCGGAGGTGACGCCCCACAGGATCGCCCGCCGGCCAATGCTGCGGGCCCATTCCGGGTTGCCCGCACCCAGGGCGCGGCCAATGAGAGCCTGCGCGGCTATGGCCACCGCATCCAACGCCAGGACGATCACCATCCAGATCTCGAAGGCGATCTCGTGGGCGGCCAGATCGTCGGGCCCTATGCGCGAAGCCACCGCGAGCGTGATGGTGAGCCCGCCGCGAAGAGCGATGGTGCGGATCAGCAGGTCGACGCCGTCGCCGGCCAGTCGGAACATGGTGCGTCGGTCGGGCATCAACGACACGTTGTGCTCGCGCACCGCCGCCCGAATCCAGACGATGTAGACGGCAGCCGACATGATCTGCGCGGCCACCGTGGTGAGCGCCGATGCCCCGATGCCGAACCCCAGGCCGTAAATGAGGCCGATCTCGGCCACGAGGTTGAACGCCGCCGAACCGAGGGCCACGATCAGCGGCCTGCGGGTGTCCTGCAGGCCGCGCAGGTAGCCGACACCGGCCAGGCTCACCAGCAACGCCGGCACACCAATGAGGCTGTAGCGCAGGTAGATCAGGGCGTTGGTGCGGGTGTCACCGGTGGCGCCCATCAGCGACACGAGTGGACCCGACAGGATCAGGATCACAAGCGACAGAACCACGCCGATCGTGGCTGCCAGCCACACGCTCTGCACTGCCTGATGGGCGGCGCGTTCGCTCTCCCCTGCACCGAGAAGCCGGGCCACCGCCGAGGTGGTGCCGTAGGCCAGGAAGATGAACACCGCGTGGCCGATGAGCAGCAGCGACGAGGCCAGGGCCAAACCGCCGAGCTGGCTGGTGCCGAGATGGCCGACCACGGCGGTGTCTGCCAGCACGTAGAGCGGTTCGGCGATGAGAGC
>CAZDYO010000155.1:0-6048 GCA_964509555.1 uncultured Acidimicrobiales bacterium | reverse complement strand
GCCAACATCCATATGCGTCACGCCGGGATGATGAAACAAGGGGCGATGAGCCTCGCCGAAATGTCCGGAGGTCGTTTCCTTCTGGGCCTCGGTGTCTCGCACGCCCCAATGGTTGAAGGGCTTCGTCACCTTCCCTACGAAAAGCCACTGTCCGCAATGCGCGCCTATCTCGAGCAGATGGAGTCCTCGCCCTACACCGCACCGCCCCCGGCCGAACCACCGGTCACCGTTCTGGCCGCGCTCGGACCCCGGATGCTCGCCCTTGCCGCTGAGAAGACCGCCGGCGCGCATCCCTACTGGACCACCCCTGATCACACTGCCATGGCCCGAGAGTCCTTGGGGCCCGACGCTCTTTTGTGTGTCGAGCAGAAATGCGTGCTCACGACCGACCGACAGGTGGCCCACGAGATCACCCGGAGGCAACTCGCGATGTATGCCGACCTGCCGAACTACCGAAACAACTGGATGCGTCTCGGTTTCACCGAAGATGAGATCTCGGGGCGCGCTCCCCGCTTTCTCGACTCGGTGATGGCGTGGGGCGACATCGACACAATCTCGGCCAGGGTCGCCGCCCACACCGCCGCCGGCGCCACCCACGTCTGCATTCAGCCGATCCCCGTGGAGGGCAGCGTCTCACAACCCGATTGGGATCTGTTGCAAGCCATGTCACCCACTGGAGCCTCGCTGTGAACCACGCCCCCACCGGAATCCAACCGGAAAATGTCACCCGCTGGCTCAACGAGATGATCCCCGACCTTCAACTACCGGTGAGTTTCGAGCTGATCACCGGTGGGGCCTCCAACCTCACCTTCCTGGTCACCGACGATGCCGGGAAACGATTCGTACTTCGCCGACCACCGACAGGCCACGTACTTTCAAGCGCCCACGACATGGCTCGTGAGCACCGCATCATCTCTGCACTCGCTCCAACATCGGTGCCGGTGCCGCCGGTGGTGGGACTGTGCACCGATGAATCGATCAACGATGCGCCGTTCTACGTCATGGACCATGTCGACGGCCTCATCGTCTTCAGCCGCGACGACGGCTTGGCTGTCGACCCGGCTCTTCGGCCGGTGATGACCAACTCGCTGATCGACACCCTCGCCGATCTGCATTCGATAGATCCGAAATCGATCGGCCTTGATGATCTCGGACGCCACGAGGACTACTGCGCCAGGCAACTGCGGCGCTGGAAACGCCAGATCGACGAGGGCTCCGATCGAAGGCTCCCTCTGGTCGACGAACTCCATGGCCGGCTCACCGAGGGGATGCCCCCGCAGCAGGGGTACGGAATCGTCCATGGCGACTACCGGCTCGACAATTGCATGATGAACCACGACGGAACAGTCGCCGCTGTGCTCGACTGGGAGTTGTGCACACTCGGCGACGTGCTCGCCGATCTCGGTGGCCTGATCATGTGGTGGGGAGACGACCCCGACGTTGCCGGCAGGCTCTCGGATGTTCCCACCAGGGTCGACGGATTCGGCACCTCCGAGGAGGTTCTGGCCCGCTACTCGGCGCGATCCGACCGCGACATATCAGACCTCCCTTGGTACGTGGCGTTCCAACACTGGAGGTTGGCCTGCATCACCGAAGGAGTGCGGGTCAGATACGCGGCCGGAGCCATGGGCGATCAGGAGGGCCGTGGCGACGAGATAGCTGTTGCCGTCGACTACCTGCTCGAACAGGGTCGGAAATATCTCGACGAGATGTAGCCGGGTCAGCCCAGAGCGGCGATGGCCGCGTCGTAGTCGGGCTCCTGGGCGATCTCGGGTACGAGCTCGGTGTGGATGACCTTGCCGTCGGAGCCGATCACCACGACGCTGCGAGCACACAGACCCGCCAACGCACCGTCCATCATCCGCACGCCGTAATCGGTCATGAACTCGGGGTTCTTGAAGGTGGACCCGGTCTTCACACGCTCAATTCCCTCAGCGCCGCAGAAACGAGACGCAGCAAACGGCAGGTCGGCCGAGACGCACAACACTACCGTGTCTTCGAGGTTGGCGGCCCGCTCGTTGAAGGTGCGCACCGAGGTGGCGCACACTCCAGTGTCTATGGACGGGAAGATGTTGAGGATCACACGAGTGCCTGAGAGATCGTCCAGAGAGATCGGGCTCAGGTCGCCGCCGGTGACCGTGAAGCCGGGGGCATCGGATCCAACCGCGGGAAGGTCGCCAGAGGTGTTGACGGGGTTGCCCCGCAATGCGGTTTGTGCCATGGAATTGCTCCCTGATACTCGAATCGTGTTTGGTATTGATGTGTCTATACCCACATCCGGGTGGACAAAACCCGATGGAGACCAATCAGGTGACTCCCGCCATCGAACTTCTGGAAAAGCTCGGAATCGAACACGGGATCATCGAGTATCAGCACGACCCCGCGGTCACGTCATATGGCGATGAGGCGGTTGATGCCACTGGTGTTGATGCGACATCGGTCTTCAAGACACTGATGGTCACCTTGGACGACAATTCGATGGCTGTCGGCGTGGTGCCGGTGGCCGCCCGCCTCAATCTGAAGGCCATTGCGTCGGCTGCCGGGTCGAAACGGGCCCGCATGGCCGATCCGGCCGATGCCGAGCGCCGCACCGGTTACGTGGCCGGCGGGATCAGCCCGTTCGGGCAGAGGCACCCGTCACCGGTTTTCGTCGACGAATGGGCCACTGCCCTCGAGCTTGTTTATTGCAGCGGTGGACGACGGGGGTTGGAGATCGCCGTCTCGCCGGAGGCTTTCGTCGTGGCTCTCGGAGCGGAGTTCGCCGCTATAGCCTCGTGGCCATGAGCCACTCGATCGAGATCACCTACTGCGTCCCTTGAGATTATTCGAGCCGCACCGTGAGTGCGGTGGCCGATCTTCTCACCAACTACCAGCATGTGATCGACGAACTGCGCATAGTCACCGGCACCAGAGGGGTGTTCGACGTCCGGGTCGACGGTGAACTGATCTATTCGAAAGCCGCCACCGGTCGCCACGCCGAACCGGGCGAGGTGCTGACGTTGTTCACCGAACTGGTGGGCCCAATCCGGCGCTACGGAGAAGAGTGAGCGCGCTCGATCCGCTCGATCTCGACGAGTTCCGCAGCAACGGCCACCAACTGATCGACTGGATAGCCGACTATCTCGAAGGGTTGGAGTCCCGCCCCGTACGAGAGCCGGTCGAGCCCGGAGACGTGCGAGCCAAAATGCCATCGGCAGCCCCGGAACAGCCCGAGGCTTTCGATGCCATGATGACCGATCTCGACAGCATTGTGGTGCCCGGGCTCACCCACTGGCAACACCCGGGATGGTTCGCCTACTTCCCGGCCATGTCGTCGCCCGCGGCAATCCTCGGCGAACTGGCCTCGGCCGGCCTGGGTGTCCAGGGAATGCTGTGGTCGACCTCTCCCGCCGTCACCGAAGTCGAGTCCCACGTCCTCGACTGGCTGGTCGACCTCATGGGTGTGCCCCAGGTATGGAAGACGACCGAGGCCGGCGGCGGGGTGCTCCAAATGAGCGCGTCGGACTCGACCCACACAGCTCTGGTGGTGGCCCGCGAGGCCTGCCGTGAACGCACCGGCGCCGCCGCCGAGCAGATGGTGGCCTACGCATCATCACAGGCCCATTCGTCGATCGAGAAGGGGGCCAGGGTCGCCGGCTACGGCCACGTGAGACTCATCGACGTCGACCCGGAATTCGCTCTCGACCCTGCCGCTCTGGAAAGCGCGATGGCCGCCGACATCAAGTCGGGTCTCACCCCGGCGTTCGTGTGTGCCGCGGTCGGCACCACCGCCACCACCGCCATCGACCCGGTACGACGGGTCGGCGAGATCGGCCGCGAACATGAGATGTGGGTTCACGTCGACGCCGCCTACGCCGGAGCGGCCATGATCTGCCCCGAGTTCCGTCACCACCAGGATGGCCTGGAACTGGCCAACTCCTACACCTTCAACGCCCACAAGTGGATGGCCACCAACTTCGACTGTTCGATATTCTGGGTGGCCGACCGCAAGCCCCTGATCGAGACTCTCTCGATTCTGCCGCCCTATCTGCGTGACTCGGCTTCGGAGAGCGGTGCCGTGATCGACTACCGCGACTGGCATGTGCCTCTCGGGCGCCGATTCCGGGCTCTGAAGCTCTGGTGGGTGTTGCGGTCGTTCGGCGCCGAGGGGCTCCGCGCCATGATCAGGACATCGGTGGCGCAGGCCCGCGATTTGGCCGACTGGCTCGATGCCGATCCGCGCTTCGAGGTGATCGCTCCCGCACCGTTCGCTCTCGTGTCATTCCGTTGCGCTGCCGGAGCCGATGCCACCCGCGCGCTCGCCGAGGCGATCAACGCCACCGACTCGGTCTATGTGACCCCCTCGGAGATCGACGGTGAACCGTTCATCAGAGTGTCGATAGGGTCCACCTGGACGCGTGATCGCCATGTTGCTGCTCTGCGCTCGCTGCTTCACGATCTGTCGTAGTCCAAGCCGGACTCATCCCGTTCTCGCTGATCGCGCTAGCGTCCCGACAGGCTCGCCACCGAAATGGGGCACCACCATGCACTCTCGAACTCGAATCGGTATCACCGCGTTGTTCGTTACGTTTGCCATGGTGGCCGGAGCCTGTGGGTCGGGGAATATCCTCGACGGTGCCATCGCCGCGAAGGATCAGGCAAACCCGGCTACCCGAAGCGTTGGCGGGTCGGACCCTGCCGGGTCGACAAACGCGGCTACCAACGACCTACTCGCCCTGCCCGATGCCAACCCGTCGACCATCACATTCACTCTTGACGACCAGAGCGCCGCCACGGCCACGATCGACGCGAGTGGCGGCAAGGTCTCCACCGTCTCATCCGGAGTGACGATCACGCTGACCGTACCCGCCGGTGCTCTGACAGTGCCGACCGACATATCAATCACACCGGTGAACGATGCCAAGTCCGACATGATCGACCTGACGTTGGGAGGGGTTCAGTTCTCTCCCGCAGGACTGGTCCTCTCTGAGCCGGCGATCCTCAAGTTCGAAGGCGCCGACCTACCCGACGATCCGATGGCAGTCACTTGGACTGAGGACGGCGGGGAGGTGATCCGAACCTTCAGCATGCCCACCATCGGGGGAGGCGTCTCTGTACCCATCGTCCACTTCTCCGGTGCCGGAGCGGGTACCCCGGGCGACGGTGCTCCCGACTCTCAGCCATCCTCTCCCAGCCAAAGGGCCCGGGATCTCATCAGCGACGCGTGGAACGCCAACGGCAACAAGTGCATTCATGCCGACAATCCGGCCGGGGTGACGGCACTCAACTATTACATCGCCGACGCCGAGGAGAACATAATTCCGGGCCTCAAACGCGCCCAAAGCGATGATCTCGCGCTGCTCCCAGCCGCCGACGCCCTGATCCGTTGGTGGACCATCCCTGATATTTTCGAGGTTCTCACCGACGCTGTGGTGTGCTACGACATGGTAACCGCGTTCAAGACTGCCCGCGATGAGTTATCGGCCGAGATCGGAACCCGGCTGAAGGCCGGGTTCACCCATGCCATCTATGAATCTGCTCGCCAGTGCAAGGAACACTACGACCGGGGAGAATTGTCTCACATGATGCGTTGGGCCGTACGAGCCGCGCTTCTCACGACTTTCGACGAGATGGGCACGCAAAGCGATTGGACCGACCTCGCCACCGAAGCGGTCAACAGTTGTGCCTTGTATCGAATCGAGCTCCGCACACAATTCACTCTTGATTCCGGTGAGGCCGGAAACATCCGGGGAACAATATCGGCCACGGCCGACCGCATTGAGGATGAAATAGTCAGTGAACTGATCAATGGCGGAAGCGAGGATTCGCAATTCCTGTTCGACACCCAGAATTACACGCTTGAGTTGCCTCACGGCTCGGCCACATGTTCATATCAAGATCTCTCGACGTTGGAGGCGATGAGTGGCGAGCACTTCTCCATGCGTGGCAAGAAGCCCGACCGAATCATCCCCGGACTCGATGGCAACGACAAAGGCTCGACAGATGCGGGACGGTCTGGCGATCAGAACAACAGTGACAATCAGGCTCGAGCCGGCGACGCCTACCTAG
>CAZDYO010000154.1:0-6056 GCA_964509555.1 uncultured Acidimicrobiales bacterium | reverse complement strand
CAACCGTGTCAGATCAGACCGCAACCGCCGCCTCCGAATCGGAGTTCGGCACCTTCAATGCCGATGGCACCTACACCCCTCGCCAGATAATCGACACCGACCTCAAGGGCGTCGATATCGAAGAGGCCTACTCCTCAACCATGGTGACCGTCGAAGACGGCCAACTTGTCGAGGGAACCGTTGTCCGTGTCGACCACGACGAGGTCCTCCTCGACATTGGTTACAAGTCCGAGGGCGTGATTCCTGCTCGCGAGCTGTCGATCCGCAACGACGTCGACCCGTCCGAGGTTGTGTCGATGGGCGAGAAGATCGAAGCCTTGGTCATCACCAAGGAAGACAAGGAAGGTCGCCTGGTTCTGTCGAAGAAGCGTGCTCAGTACGAGCGTGCGTGGGGCAAGATCGAAGAGATCAAGGAAGCCGAAGGCGTCGTCAAGGGTCTCGTCATCGAGGTAGTCAAGGGCGGCCTGATCATGGACATCGGCCTGCGTGGCTTCCTGCCGGCATCGCTGGTTGAGCTGCGTCGGGTGCGCGACCTCCAGCCCTACGTGGGCAAGGAGCTCGACGCCAAGATCATCGAGCTCGACAAGAACCGCAACAACGTGGTGCTTTCCCGCAGAGCGTGGCTCGAAGAGACCCAGCGCGATCAGCGCGAGGAGTTCCTCGACAACCTCAAGCCCGGCGAGCGTCGCAAGGGCGTCGTGTCGTCCGTGGTCAACTTCGGTGCCTTCGTCGACCTTGGTGGCATGGACGGCCTCATCCACGTCTCCGAGCTGTCCTGGAAGCACGTCGACCACCCGAGCTCGGTCGTTTCGGTTGGCGATGAAATCGATGTCGAGGTGCTCGAGGTCGATCTCGATCGTGAGCGCATCAGCTTGTCGCTGAAGGCCACCCAGCAGGACCCGTGGCAGGAGTTCGCCGGAAGCCATCGCGTCGGCGAGTTGGTCTACGGTCGTGTCACCAAGCTGGTTCCGTTCGGTTCCTTCGTCCAGGTGGGCGACGGCATCGAGGGTCTGGTCCACATCTCCGAGATGTCGGCCCACCACATCGACCTGCCCGAGCAGGTGGTCACCCCCGGCGAGGAGCTGTGGGTCAAGATCATCGATCTCGATCTCCAGCGCCGCCGCATCAGCTTGTCGATCAAGCAGGCCGCTGAAGGTGGCCAGGTTGCCGCCGAATACCAGGAACACTTCGGCGACCATGCATACGACCCCGAGGGCAACTACATCGGCGGCGAGAGCGACTCCGAGGGCCAGCAGGCCTGGGAGGAATACTACGCAGCCGTCGAAGAAGGCTCCGATGCGGTTGTCGGCGAGAGCGGCACCGACGAGGACGGTACCGAATACGAGTACGTCGAGGTCGAGGAAGTCGTCGAGGAGGTCGTCGAAGAAGCCGTCGACGAAGCCCCGGCCGAGACCGAAACTGTTGCCGAGCCGGAAGCCGACGAAGAGCAGGCCTGAGCTTTGCTGCCGGCATCCATACGGGTGCCGCAGACAACAATCGAGTGAATTGACGATGGGCGCCGGAGACGGCGCCCATCGGCGCGTATCCCGTCGGGATGCCCTCGTTCGGGACGAATGTCTTCAAGCTTTACGCGCCAAGTGACGACGAGAAGGGACCAGCCGCGTGACCTATGCGCGCTGGGTCCGCGGTCCCGGGCCGTTTGCCTCACAAACGCAGAGACATGGCCGACAGGTTCGCGGAAGGTCGTCTTCCGGCAAAACGAGGGTCCAGTGAGTTCACGAAGAACACTCATTCTGATAGCCGCCATAGCGGTCGGAGCTTTTGCGGGCATTGCCCTGCTGAGCTACATCCGTGGAGTTGAGAGCGGCGTCTACCAAGACGCACAGCCTGTACAGGTGCTCATCGCCACCACCGACATACCAAAGGGGACGCCGGCGGCCGATGCGCTCCGGTCCGTCGAGCTGAAGGACATCCCTTTGGAGATTCGACCGTCGAGCTTCATCCCGGTGGATGGAACCGATGAGTTGGCCGGCTTGGTGGCCAACAGCGACATCCCGAGGAACCAGATAATCATTCGTGGACTCTTCGTGGATCCCACCGTCATACAGCAGTCCTTCAAGGACCAGATCCCCACTGGTCAGGTTGCCGTATCGGTGTCGGTCGCCCAGGTTCGGGCCGTCGGGGGCTACCTGCAGCCCGGCGATGAGGTCAACATCATGGTCAACGACAGCACCGCCGGCTGTGCGGCGACTGCGGCGGCCGCCGGCGGCACCGATGTGCCGACGACCACCACCACGATCGCCGGTCCCCAGAGCGTGGATGTGAGCGACTATTGCTCCTACACGCAGCCGGCCCGCTACATCTTCCAGCGCGTCAAGATTCTCGCCATTGGCGATCGTCAGACCCTCCAGCCGGGTCAGGCAGCAGACGGGGGAATCGTGCCCATGAGCGGGACGATCACCTTCATGGTTCCGAACGAGGCCGCACAGATCATTGCCTCGCTCGATCCGTCGCTCATGTATCTCACTCTTCTTCCCGAGGACTACCAAGCCGAGCCGCTGCCGGCGCTGAGCCAGAAGGTGATTGAGGGGCCGACCCCAGCCGAGTCGCCGGACTGTCTCACCCCCTACGGCACCAACGGATACGTGGCCGGCGATGTGGCGTCAGCCACCACCGATCCCGCCGCGACCACCACAGACACCACGGCTGCGTTCAGTTGCAGCGCCATCTGGGGAGAGTGAATCGGATGTCCAGTTTCTTCACCGATGACACCAGCGCCAAGCCGGAGACCGAGGGAACGCCCTCGTTCCTCGGCGCGGATGTCGGGACGGGGGCAGGACCCGCTCCGACGGAGTTGTCGGGCCAGAAGCAACGTGGGTCTGCAACCGTGAACGTGGTGGTGATCGACCCCGACGACATCACCCGCAACCGCCTGCTGGCCCAGCTCGCAGACGACGTGAGTTCCTTCCCGACAATTGGGGACCTGGTCCCGTTTCTCAACGGTGAGCCGGTGGTGATGATTCTCGGGCCGAGCTGCGCCGTCGACGGAAGCCTGGCAACCGTCGAGCAGGTTCTGCGCCAGCACCGCGAGATCGGTGCCATCATGGTGGCCGAGGAGCTGACCACCAACTTGCTGCAGCAGGCTCTGCGTTCCGGTGTCAAGGATGTCCTCGCGGCCCCCGCTGACAACATCCAATTGAGCGAGGCCATCTCGCGGATTGCGCCGAATCTGTCGAACACCCCCGGTGTCGCACCGGAAGATGATCCACTGTTCGACGCCGACGGCGACCTGGCCCACGTGATCACCGTGTTCTCGACCAAGGGCGGCGCCGGAAAATCAGTCATCGCCACCAATCTTGGTGTCCTGCTGGCACAGAGATCCGACAAGCCGGTTTGTCTGGTCGACGCGGACCTCCAGTTCGGCGACATTGCGGTGATGCTGAAGCTCGCACCTCAGCACACGATCGTCGATGCGGTCAGCTCGCTCGACCGGCTTGATGCGAGCCTGCTCCAGAATCTGCTCATCACCCACGAATCATCAGGGCTGAAGATCCTTCCGGCTCCGCTCGAGCCTGCTTTCGCTGATCAGATCGGCGCCGCCGAGATGGTGCAGATCATCGAGGTTCTCAAGAGGTTCTGCTCCTACGTGATCGTCGATACCCCGGCCTACTTCAACGATGTGGTCCTGGGCATGATCGAGGTGAGCGACGACGTTCTGTTGGTTGCTGGGATGGACATCCCCAACATCAAGAATGTGAAGATCGGCCTTCAGACCCTTCGGTTGCTGAACACCCCGATGGAGAAGCTGCGACTGGTTCTCAATCGGGCCAACTCGAAGGTGAAGCTCGATGTCACGGAGGTGGAGCGCACCCTCCAGGTGAGTGCCGACGTGTTGATACCCAGCGACATCGTGGTTCCACAGTCCGTGAACCGTGGGGTGCCCCTCGTGCAGACGGCCAAGCGTTCGGGTGTGGCCAGGGCGATGGAGGAAATGGCCGACATGTTCACCAAGGAAGCGGCACCCAAGAAGCGTGGTTGGCGTTGAGAAGCATCGTTTGGCATGGATCATCCCAAGAGACAGCGGTCGTAAGTCGCCCGCAAGGAGTATGAATGTCGCTCTACAAACGACTCCACGAAGTTCAGCAGAAGACCAGTACGAGTAGCGAAGCACCGGCAGCTGGTTCCGGAAGTGGCGGATCGAGTGGACTTTTGGCCGCCACCAAGCAGGCCCGGGGGGCGGTCGCCGGTCGTCGCGACCCCGTGCTTGACGAGCTCCGGCAGAGAATCCATCACAGTCTCATCGACGAGCTCGGTCCGATCCTCTACGACAGCCGCCTGTCGGAGGACGATCTGCGCAAGAAGGTCCATGAACAGCTCATCGCCGCGCTGGCCCAGGAACGTGCGCCACTGTCCGCAGCGGACAAGGCACAACTGATTCAGGACGTCTCCGACGACATTCTCGGATACGGCCCCATCGATCCGTTGCTGCGTGACGATGACGTATCGGAAATCATGTGCAACGGACCCGACTCGGTGTATGTCGAGCGCAACGGGCGATTGATGAAGGACCCGATCACCTTCGTCGATGAGGCCCACCTTCGGCGCATCATCGACAAGATCGTGGGTCAGGTCGGACGGCGCATCGATGAGTCGTCCCCGATGTGTGACGCCCGTCTGCCCGACGGGTCACGTGTGAACGCGGTGATCTCTCCGCTCACCATTGGTGGCCCGTTTCTCACCATTCGAAAGTTCAAGGCCGATCCGCTTCAGGTCGACGACCTGATCAGATTCGGGACCTTCGACGCCAATTCTGCTCGGTTCCTGCAGGCATGCGTGGTCGGCAGACTCAACGTGATCGTCTCGGGCGGAACGGGAACCGGCAAGACGACGACCCTCAATGTGTTGTCGTCGTTCATCCCGGACGGGGAGCGAGTGGTGACGGTCGAGGACGCGAAGGAACTTCAACTCCATCAGGACCACGTGCTGTGCATGGAGACGCGTCCTCCCAACATCGAGGGCCGGGGCCAGGTCACCATTCGAGACCTGGTCAAGAACAGTCTCCGCATGCGGCCAGATCGGATCGTCGTGGGAGAGTGTCGCGCCGGCGAGGCCCTCGACATGTTGCAGGCCATGAACACCGGCCATGACGGATCTCTCACCACTGTCCACGCCAACACCCCGCGTGACACCCTGAGTCGTCTGGAGACCTTGACTCTCATGGCTGGCTTCGATCTCCCGGTCCGCGCCATCAGGGAGCAGATGGCTTCGGCGATCGACGTGATCATCCAGATCGCCCGCCTTCGCGACGGCAGCCGTCGGATCACCCACATCACCGAGGTCCAGGGAATGGAGGGCGACGTGATCACCCTTCAGGACATATTCCTGTTCGATTTCGCGGCCGGAGTCGATGATGAGGGTCGCTACCGGGGCGTCCTGAGGCCGACGGGGATTCGGCCCAAATTCGCCGAGAAGCTCAATGCCCAGGGAATCAAGCTCGGCCCCGAGACATTTGCACCACAAAACGCAACGAGGGCCGAATGACCAGGCCCCCGACGACACCGAATCGGTTCACCGGCCGACGCCGGTCCCGCCGCCGAGCGCTGGGGCTGCTTTCCCTGGCTGCGCTGACTGCCACCTTCGGGCTGGGGCAGGCCGCGCTCGCGCAGGATGCCGTGGTGCCGGAAGGGCCCGACACCCACCTGCTCTCGATCGAGAACGCCGGAAACTCAGCGCTGATAGTGAGAGCGCCGAACCGGCCCACCACCGTCACCGTCACCGTTGGTGATCTGCCGGCAACGGTTGGGGACATCACGCCGATGTCCGATAGCGGCCGGGAGATCCAGACGGTCATCGTCATCGACAACGGTGCCGAGGCGTCGGAGTTTCTCGACTCGTTCGTCTCGGCTGCCCGTGACTACGTGGCCGTGGCGCCCCAGAACGAGGTCATATCGGTGTGGTCCACCGGTGGCGGAGCGAAGCTGAGAGCTGCCGCCACCTCCGACCACAGCCGCGTTGATTCCGTGTTGTCCAACATCGTCACTGCCGCCGGAAGCAATCACATGTGGGACTCGGTGCGCGGTGGAGTCCTCGACTTC